>CAYJMK010000007.1:12895-16055 GCA_964371425.1 uncultured Candidatus Saccharibacteria bacterium | reverse complement strand
CATGGCGATGGGGAGACCGGAACGACTCACGGGCTCAATGCGCTTCCCATCCGCCTGGGGAGTGACCAAGTTTGGATCAACCCAGAAGACGAGACCTTCTGGATCACGCAACAGTTGACCAGCGCGTGTCTTAAGGAACGAAGCTTCACGAATCTTTGCAACCGTCGCGCAGTCACGCGGGTTCGGGATTTCACCTGTGATGCGGTTCTGGACGTAGCAGACGAGCTCAGGACGATTCAAGGTTTCAAACGTGAACGATGCACCAGCAACGTCACAACCATACTGACCATGACCGGCGTCCAAGTTATCTGCATTGTCACTTTCGAAGCGTCCACCCTTCAGACCTGTCAAGACGAAGTAGTAGTTGTAACCAGCTTCATCTTTTGAGTCGTAATACGTCTTTGGTGTGAGCTTGGCCGCTTGGCCTTTTTCCTTACAAAGAGCGGTGAGTTCAATAGGCTTGTCTTTGTACTTCACATGCTCAGCAGCGTCGTCAAACTTGAACTTCACAATCACACGCGAGTCATTGCGATGAATGAGTTGAGCGGAAATCTTCGCGCCTTCTACCTCCAAATCCTCAGGCTGAGAAGGTTGGTCACAGACAGGAGGGACTTCACCCTTTGCACGAGCTTCTTCAACTAACTCTTCGCAGGTCTTTGGAGTGTCTGTTGTGGGAGGGGTCGTCGGCTGTGTAGGTTCATCTTCTAGAGGAACCGTCTGAGCAACCGTATAGTCCAGTGTAATGGTCAGGTCTTTTAGTCCAACACGCTTTGGCGGGTTCGCAACAAGGCGCATTTGAGAGGTCGTCGGGACAACAGGATCTGCCTCGCTCGTAGGACGGTCTTGGTAGGCAATAGCGAGCCAGTACATAGCCGCCGAAGCGTCTTTCACGTTATCAAGAGCGGTCTTTGGACCAGCACGGAGGATATTATTCGCGTAATGCAAGCCACCAAGGAACGGGTGTTCTTCTTGAGCGCCACGATCAAACAATCCAGCTTGAGAGAGCTGCTGGAAGCTGACCGTTGCAGGTTTCACACGGAGGAGAGGCTCAGGAAAGTTTTCAGAACGAGCGACGGACCAACTCCAGAAAGGAGTGAGAGAGCTCGTTGCTGCAACAGGGATTGCTGCTGGAATGTCGTTCGATAGGTTCCCGTAGATAAATCGGAACGCGTTGTCATCTGTGGTCCCAACATCCACAAGTGTGGAGAGGACGGCATCACGCGGGATGGAGATAGGATCATTATCAGTGTCCAAACGCGTGTCATAAATTAGATTCGGCCAGCGAAGGACCTAGTCTCGAACGAGAGATTCCGCAGAAATCATTTTTTCACCTTCCGCAAGTTGAGCAGTAGCAGTGACTGCTTCGAAATTGAAATACACAAACGAGTTTGTGGTGGAAACAAGCGCGCCTGTTTTCTCGGGATCAATCTGACTGTTTGAGGTGGTTGCGTTTGTTGCTGTCGCAGCGGTCTTGATCACAGACGTAAGTGCATCCACAGAGGTATCGAGCGTCGTTGCAAGTTGGTCTAGAGAGAGCTTTGGGTCGGCATTGAAGAAGGCATCACTCAACGCTGGGCTAAAGGATTGCCGAAGACTGTTTCGGAGGATGGCATCGTCCAAAAGCAACACGCTGGTGGTCTTAGAGTCTGTGATCGTTTGAGCAGGGACCAAGAAGTCACTTGCGGTAATGCTTCCGTCAACCGTTTGAATGGATGTCGACTCAAGATCTGTAGCAATAACGCCGCTTGAGAGCGCGCCCGAGCTTAAAGGAGTGCCAGAGACAAGCTGACCAGATGAGAGAACATTACTACTCGAAGAGAGCGTAAGATCACTGTACGGAGTGGCGTCTAAAATCGGCTGAATAGAAGCGCCCGGAGCGAAAACAAGAACATCTGACGGAAGCGTGGTAGCGGTGAGACGATTCGAGAAGGAATCGAGGAGGGAAGACTCCTGGGTCGTCGTGCTCGGCGAGAAGGCTTTGTACGTAAAACCTTGAAGCACGGGGTCATTGATCAGACTCGTCTGAAGAACGGTGCCAGCACTGAGCGAGGTCACGTTTGAGTTGATTCCAGGGGCGGCGTGAGCCGTTGCAACCGGAAGAAAGCCACGTTCATTTCCAGCAATAGAGCGGTTCGTATTATCGTCTTGAACAAGATAGGCCGCATACCGGAAATCATGACCTGTGCTGCGGAAGGTGTAGGTGATGTCATCGATGGCAAGCTGCTGCTCTGCTCGCTCATCACCAATCACGAGCCGATTCGCATCATCAGGAGCGGTCCAGGTTTGGCCGCCGTCGTTCGACAGGTAGATCGTTGCGATACCGCGCAACACAGCGTCGGGAACACCCTCCGCATGAAACATGTCTTGAATAAACGTCCCAGAAAGACGCGCAGACCGGATAGCGTCGTTCCGCTCATTCATGCGAGGCGAAATCCATGCCATGGAAATATAACGCGTGTCGAGGCGCCCAGAGGGATTATGTGTCAAGAAAGTGGACTCACCCGTATCTTCGTTTTTAAAGTCCACAGTCACAGGAATCGATGCAGAAGCGCCACAAGCACTCACACGCAAAAGACCCGTACCAGGAGCGACCGGGATCACAACGACTTGTCCCGTGAGGTCGTTCACGTAAGAAAGGAAGATTTGCGATGCAGAGGATTCAGCACGAATGAGACCCGGGCGTGCGCGACGTTCGACAGCGCCATCCAGGACTTTGACGGAGACGACACGATCAGCATATCTATCCGCGTATAAGCCTAGGTTGTCAGCAACGTCGCCATCAAAAACGACATCTCGTTCGTCTTGAGCTTCCACAGCAAAGTTGAGAGCGCCATCAGAAAGATGGATTTGTGGATTTGCATTAGCATCACAGATCGAAACAGGGAGCTCATCCAGTAGTTTCTTCTGGACGTTTGTCGTAAAGACATTTGTCTCGACATTGGGATCAGAAGCAGTATTGATGACGTTCCCTGGGCTGCCGCCGCCAGGTAAAATAGAAAACTGAATATATTTACAAATCTCTCGCTTGTAAAGTGCGTCTGCCGTTTGCTTTTGCTCTATCTGATGCGTCTTGGAGCATTTTAAGAACTTTTTTATTTAAGGCGTCTGGGACTTCTCCTGCTACGCTTAGTTCTGGCACGGCTGACTTGATTTTACTTTT
>CAYJMK010000007.1:1014-12885 GCA_964371425.1 uncultured Candidatus Saccharibacteria bacterium | reverse complement strand
TAGAAAACTGAATGTCTGATTTTTCGATTCCTTGGCGATTTTCCGCGAATCCAATACGGACTCGCTCTTGATTTCCTTGGAGGGCCGGGAGGATCACGTTCAAATATAACAACGCACCAAGACCCGTTGCGGCGACTACAGCGACACCGGCAATGATGCCAACTTTTGCGCGCGAGCGTGTTCCGGTGGCGGACGGCGGGGGAGAGGGGGGCCGCAATTCGGCCATAGGGGTACGTGTGAAAGAAGAACCGGACAAGGTCCGTGGGGGAATTTGTGTGCACTATAGCAGTCGTCGCAAGAAAAGGGGACAACTGTGGAACAAAACAGTGGATAGCCGTGCGTGGGCGGCGCTAAGTACCATCGTCTTCTCCAACCAAGAATGTGTCGCGGATCTCGAGAATCGATAACGTCTTCTGGGTGTCCGTCCAGTAGTCGAGACCGTCTACATCCGCTGCACGGCCGAAAATCGATTCATACAGTTCGTTCACCGCGGCGCGGCGATTAGAAGCTTCCTCAATATCTTTGAGGCGCGTTTCAAATTCAGCACCTTGAGCGAGCTGCTTACGCATTTTAGGAAGGGTGTCCGCCTTGCGTACAAGGGCATCCCGCCCAGCGATATCTGCCGCACGCTTGTAGACGTACTGATAAGCGAGTTCTGCATTCGCCTGATTCGCGTTCCCAGCACTCTCGGCCAAGATCCGGTCCTGGTATTCCTTGCTGGCAAACAAAGCGTACTTCACACCAGCCATCGAGATACGGTTCTCATCACTACGGTCGACTTGCTTAGCCCAATACGCGCAGCCTTTAGGGTCACAAGTTTGACCAAGGTCTTTAACATAGATGCGGTCATGGATGACGCGATAGAGCTGTTGGACAGCATCTTCGCTACTCACAACATTTTCTGTGAGCAAAAGGCGGATATCAAACTCACGAAGAGCATCGTTCATTAAGGCGTACTGCACACCAGCCACCGGAAGGGGCTCACCGGGCGGGGGGCGCGAGAGGGACGCAGGACCGCAAGCACCAGTCGCGGAGCAGGGTGGTACGATGGCCATGTCTGGATCAAAGCCAGGGGAGAAGGCATCTCCAAACACGAGACCGTACGTGTAGAGAATGGCTTGACGACGATTGAGTGTTTGAAACGTCTGTTTCTTCGTCTGAATAAATCCACCATCCGCGCGGACGTACATGCCGTACGTGGCACGTCCATCTGTAAGAGGAGCAGTATCGTCTTCATCAAAGCCACCACCTTGGAGACCCGTCAATACAGCGTAGGGACCTTCGTCGTTGATGAAAACCTCAGCCTCTGTCTCTGGATGTTCAGCGTTTAAAGGCTCCAGATTGTAAACCAGTGTCATCGGTTTATCTTTGGAGGCTTCTGGGCGTGGGTCTTCAAATTGAATAATGGCGCGGTCCGCACCTCGGTAGTAGATTTGTGCGTCAAGGGGTTTGCGTTCTGGAATAACGATATCGTCTCCGGGTGGTTGATCATTTCCGTCGTCTGCTGGGGGAACATCATCTCCGTCCGCTGGTGGCTGGTCCGGTGGCTCGAGAGGTCCTACTTGTGGGTCGAAGAGAAGACGTACAACCAAGCCGTCATAGGCAACGGCTGGCTCGGGCAAAATAATGGCGGTTTGGGCTTTCGCAGCGCCGAGAACATTCCGTTGATCAAACGGGTGAGAGTCTTGATTGGTCGATAAAATCTTTGTATACGCGGAAGCAAACGTTGTGAGAGCCACCTTGCTTGCGCCTGTATAGGTGGCGCGTTCACAGGCAAAGGAATGTGGTTGTTCAGGAATCGCGTTTGAGAGAGAAAACCAAAACGGCAGTCCAATTCTTTGAAGGTTCTCCACGGAAATGTAAGGCGGGATGTACTCACAAGAAGGTGCAGGAGGGTTGGTGTTGTAGTGCGCAAATGTGAGAAGCGATCCTTGCCGCGTTTCTGCATCGTTGTTCTGTCCTTGGATATTTTCGACAGACCCTGCGAAGACAGGGTTCGTTCTTTCGTCTGCGCCGTTAAAGGTAGCGATCATGTTGTTTAGAAAGGGCGCTCCTGGATCCGCCAAGCGATCTCGTTGAAGCGGAAATCCAGCAGGGAAAGATAAGGTACTCGCTGCGGCAACACCGATCGTATCAACCTCTACAGGCGGGTTAGGGTCAGGGTTGGTGTGACGATAGGACTGACTCTCGACACCGTTTACCTGTTCGTTCATGAGAACATGGGCAATGGTGTTCTCGCGCTCAGAACTCAATTGCACGAAAGGCTTACGAAGAGCGGTCAGTTGTCCATTACGTTGAATGGTTGCTTCAGAACCATAGGTGGAGAACCGATGGACAAGACGCGTCCGTTCCGAATGAAGATGTTTCTCTTCATCTCGATCTGCAATACGCGCATCTGGGGGTTGCGGAACAAGGACAACCGCTTTATGTGTATCGCCTCGTAACGTAAAAGATGGAAGACGTGAGAAGGTTGCGGGGAGTGCTTCACCTGCACGGTAATCCGCATTACCAACGTTGAGCATGACGTAGACACGAATACGTAGGTCGATGGCGGCTGCATCCTGTGGAATGCTCACAGCGGGGAACCTTCCGCGAACAATTATACGATTGGTGCGCACATCGTTGCTCTGAATCGGGTCGGGAGAAGGCGTGTTGGGAGCTTCGTCTGTTCGAATCCAGGTCTTGCCACCATCCGCGGTCATGAACGCACGAACCGAATTCGGAAGAGGCTGACCGTCGAGGACGGGCCAGGCGTCTGAGAGCTGCGCGGCAGAAAGTTCAACTTCGACATCCACGTCTTTCCCATTCACATCTGTACGGAGAGCAGCTTCGAGTTCTTGCGGGAGGGTGAGCTCAAAACCGCTCCGGATTCCACGGGTGTCAAAGGTGGGAAGAGAGAGAGGACGGAAAGGAATACGAGCCACATAGGCGTCGGGATCCGCACCATCTTGGGTAAACGTCCCAGAACGCTCACTGTACACGGCAACAGGATTCCGAACGGTAATCTCCCGGGTAATGGTCTGTCCGCAAAGATGCGCGGTGACCGTTGTGATCCCAGGGCGAAGGGGAATGAGTTCAACAGCATCATCAAATTCCTCTGCGCCTTCTGCGTAGGGTTGCAAGAAAGCAATACTTTCATCCGACACGGTCCAGGTAGGCAAAACGACCGGTCGCTTGTCTGTACTTGGACCGACTGGCGAAAAGCCATCGATATCTAACATCGTGTCGCCATGGAAATAGGCGATTTTCAAAACACGTGTGTCCAGTGCTCCATTCTGAGCATTCCCAGAATTCAATTCGGGTTCTTTTCCACGGAGGCCCAGATCGAACGCATAAGGCTGCACCATGTCTGCTTTTGTAGCAATGTTGCCGCTGTCTGGATAGAAAAACGTCTTGAGAGGAGCACCGGTCGGAAGGAAGCTATAAATCCGAAACCCATCTGGAGGACCGTTCGGAGTGCCATCTGCAGCGCGAGGAATAGTGCTATCTGGAGCGACACCGCTCTGATCTGCGAGTGAGCGCGGACAGATGGACATCTGAGGATTTTCCGGATCGAATTCGGGGTTCTGTCGTTGATTAGCAATAGGTTCCGGTGGGGCAAAAGGAAAAGCTTTCCAGGAATTAAGTGTTAACTGGCGGCTGCCTTCATCAAATGACAAAGCATTGGGAAGATCTGCAAAGGCTTGTGCGGTAAAGGTTGTCGGTTTGTATTCCACAGTCTTCCCATAGGGATAGGTGTCAGGGTTGCGGTAGTCCGAACGAGCACGGGTAGTCAGGGTGAAGTTCGGGACCCCAGCGAAATTCAAAGACCCCCAAATGATGCCACCCGCGATGGTGGCAACAATAGCGGTGGTTGCAAGCAACAACACTGTTCGAGAGGAATTGCGTGCACCTACACGAGGGGAAACGGTGACAGTGTCCATAGATGCGTTCACAACCTATTTATTTTTCTTCTCCATCTTTCAGAAAGCCATCGCGAATTTCAGAAACGGTGAGATCTGACCGATCCGTCCAGTAGTCGAGACCGTCAATATCCGCTGGGCGTCCAAGCACAGCTTCATACAACTCATTCACCGCTGTACGTCGATCTTTCTGTCGCTCAATAGATGCAAGGCGCTCCGTAAACTCAGGACTTTTTGCGAGAGCTTGGCGCATGCGCAGGAAGGTTCGTTGGTCCTCAGCAAGCGCACGTCGACCTTGAAGATCAGCTCCGCGACGGAGGACATATTGAAACGCGAGATCCGCATCGGCTAGAGCAGCATTCCCTGCATCGGCGGCAACACGCTCGCGGTATTCTTCACTCGAGAAGAGAGCGAATTTCACGCCGGAGAGGGAAATACGATGTGCATCACGGCGTTCGACTTGTTTTGTCCAGTAGGCAATACCCTCCTTGTCTCCATATTGTTCCGGCTTATAGATGCCGAGACGGTCCGGTTCTAGCGGAGGAAGGACAAGGATCCGGTCATGCACGACGCGATACAACTGCTCCACGGACGCAGATACTGAGGATGCGCGTGCCGTAAAGAACAGACGAATATCAAACTCCTTAAAAAGGGGGTCGTTCATGATGGCGTATGTCACGCCTGGCAGAGAAAGAGGTTCTCCTTCTGAAGGTTTGTAGAAATAAGCAGGACCACCACCACGAATAGCTCTATAAGTAGCCTCATCACGGATCTCTTCTTCAAACCCAGGCGAGAAGGTATCTCCAAAGACTAAACTGTACGCGTAGAGAATCGCTTGTCGACGATTGAGTGTTGTAAACGAACGGATGGTTGTCGGTTGGTCTTTGGCGCGCAACTGGAAGAAGTATTGCGTACGCCCCTTGTTCGCATCCTCATCAAATCCGCCGCCCTGCAAATCTGTAAGAACGACGGCAAACCCATTTTCGCCATCAGAAAGAACAGGAGCCGTGAGATCGAGGTTTGCAGCGTTTGTTCCATAGGAGAACGTGAGGAGTTCTGGCGTGACGGTGTTCGGGGCGGGCGTGAGGAACGTAATCACAACACGATCTGCTCCACGGTGTAAGACCACAGGTTCGAACGGAAGGGCATCAGGGACCACTTCTTCAGCATCATCTGCCGGGATGCCAGGTTGGTTTGGATCCTCAATCGGTTCTTCGAGTGGGTCATCCACTAAATCGTCTGCGGCATCCGCAGCGGCATCATCGGCAGGATCATCGATGAGCTCGTCAATATTTTCGACACGATCAGAAAGAATACGGATGGTAGCACCTTGGTATTGAACAGCTGTTTCTGGAAGGATGAGAGCGGTATTTGCAAGGGCAGGACCAAAGTTGTTGTTGATGTCATCCGGATACGTATTCAGTTTACCGCCTGCAAGTGAACGCAGTCCGTCCATAGGATTGGCAGCCGTAAGATACTGTGTGGCGAATGTGGAGACGGCAGCGAGTCCCGTTCCACGGAACGTGATGCGCTCGCATGCAAAACGGAACGCATTTTGGCTGTCATCTACTGGATCAGAAAAAAGAAAATCAAGACCGAATGCTGGAATGTCGTTAGGATCGCTGGTGTGCAACGGCCCGCATACTGCAGGACCACCCAATCCATCTGACGAACGATCAAATGAAAGAAAGGTACCGATACGCTGATCGATGTCTTGAGGATCTTGCATCACAACAGCAGGGTTCAGATCTTCTTCGACAGATGCAACACTTTCTCTCGTAGGAACCCAAGCAAGTCCGCGATCATTAAGGGCAATCCATTCCCGTCCTTGTTCAGCCGGTGTACCTCCTGCATAGGAAGATGATCCCGCGACAGAGGGGATTGTAGCCTCCACCTCACCAGGGAAGGGAAAACGCTCATAAGTCGGGAAGAAGGTACGTAACCCCGTTTGAGGGTCTATAACGCGTTGGGTGTGGGCAAGAATGGCACTCTTACTCTCAGATGTCGAAGCAACAAACACATACGGATCTTCCAGAAGACGAAGTCTATTGCCATTCCGAAGAGAGCCGTATGTTTGGAAATGAGCAGCGTTTTCGAAACGACGTTCATGTGCAAGAGGATCTGTAGGCACGAGCAGAACACGATTCCATGTCGTATGTTCTCGTAACGAAGATCCATATGAAGGTAGGGATTCAACATCTGCTCGAATCGGATCGATGGACAATGCTGGATCGCCGACAGCTAATTCTGTAAACACGCGTAGAAGAGGATGAACAGCCGCTCCGTCGGCTGCTTCTGGCTTTTGGAACGTGCCGCGTAGAATAACGCGGTTGACAACAACATTTGGAACAACACCATCGACAAGCCGGGCAGATTCAGGAGTCAGAACAGTTTGTGTCGTCTTTGTCCACGTCACGCCTCCATCTGCACTCGCGTAGACAGTATGGCGAACAGGTAAGGAGACGCCTTCTGCAATTTCCATCTTCGGTTGTAACGAAGCCAGTTCGAGTTCGAGTTCAAATAAGACAGAGGGCGTGGACGCTGTTTGAACCGCCTCGAGGAGTTCATTCGGGAGAGGGAGATCAAACGAAGCGGAGATACCACGCGTATCTAAGTTTTGAATCGTCATGGGGCGGAACGGCATAAGCTCCAGGGGTCCGTTCCGATGAAGGCCGCCAGTGTTCCGGTTATAGTTACGCTTCTCTTGGTTCACGGTAATGGTACGCGTTGCTGTTTTACCGCAGAGTTCAGCGTTGATCACCGTTGTGCCTGGACGCAGTGGAATGATCTCAACTTGGTCGTCAAGAGTTGTTGGACGGAGAAGGAGAATACCCTCATCTTCTACAGTCCAAATAGGACGAAGAACAGGCTTCTGATAATTGGCAGCGTCACCAGAGAAATTATCGATGTCGAGATGCGTCTGGTCAGCTGTAAAATAGGCGATTTTCAAAAGGCGAGTGTCCAATGGTCCGCGGTGTGTGAGAGGATTTGCGTAGTCAATTTCAATATCACGCAAACGCAAATCAAAGGCATAAGGCTGCTCGAGACGAAGGGCAAGTCCGCCTTGAATAGCTGGATTAGGACGCAGCAAGTCTTCGAGAGCTCCATCGGATGGCGCATAGGCAAAGAGGTTGAGCCGTTCAATAGGTCGAAGGGTCAGAGGCTCGCTCAAACGAACAGGGCAAACCGAGAAATCTCCCTGTGCTTGATCAACGGGGGGAGTATCTGGTGTAAAAAAGGGCGCGCGCGTGTGATCGAATGTAAGGGTGCCAGCCTCATCATCCGTAAGAATGCCGGTAGAGTGAGTGGGAACGCGAGCAGAGGTCAGCTTGCCGATCCGGAATTCAGAAATCTTCCGAAATGGGTACTCAGCAGGCGTTTTGAAATCTCGGGCACGTCGTTCTGTAAAGAAGTCTGCTTCGGCAACTTGCTGACCGATGGGATTATTTGGATCGGAAAAGTTAATGTTTGGGATAAGAAGAAAGGCAATACCACCTCCGAGTAGAAGGAGAGTAACCCCAACACCAACAGCGATGCGTGTCCGTGATCGAGACGGTGTTGCTGTCGGAACAGGTGTTCTTAGTATCATACGTTGATAGATCCGAAAGAAATCAAAATACTCGAAAAAGCGTCACTAAATAAGACGGGAAAAGTATAACATCTCTTTGTTCGACAACCTATCAAAACGACCGCTTTCGCGGCCGTTTCAGAAACGAAGAAGAACATGAAGAAGATTACGCATCCTTCTTACGCAGGTCGTTGATCTTTTCTTTCGCTTCGTGTGCGACATGACGAACACCATCCTTCGCAACATGCGCAGCGTGACGGACCGAATCTTTAGCATCGTCCATGCGGTCATCTGCTTCACCAAGAAGATCACGACCTTCTTTCATCGCAAGATCAGCACGCACGCGTCCTTCCTCTAGTTTTTGCTTAAGCTGTTTGCGGGCCTCAGCACCGGTCATCGGGGTCAACAAGAACGCGGCAGCGGCTCCGGCGAGTGCGCCGATCACGGCACCCATAGCAAAATTGGAAGCGGAGCTACAGTTTGGACATTGGTGCATAGAAATGGGTGAGTGAAAGGGAATAAAGAGAAAAGAAGAAGGTTTCAACAACGACTACATCGCGGCGTCCGCTTGGTCATGTGAAGGACTGTGCGGTCGTGGAGCGTGTTTCGGCTCGGAAGGGAAGAACCCTGAGAAACGATCTCGAAGCGACGCGATCCCACGCAGCATGCCAGCAATACTCGAAATAGGTTCAACAATATTGTGGCGCACAGACGTGATGGCTGTCTGGACCTCTTCCAAGGAAACCACAAGTGCATCCAAGGCGGGATCGACACGCTTGAGCTTGCCGTTGACATCTTCAACGGTGCGGCGGCTTTCACGCACCAAGCCAGCAGAATGGAACAGGAGATAGCAAAGGAATCCCGAAACTCCGAGCACGGAGAGGGCAATCGCGCCCCAGAGAAGATCAATACTTGCTTCGAACATACGTGCGTTTGTAAGGAATTTTTCCGTATTCAGACGACATAATACTAGCACAAGTAAAAGCGATTGTCAAAGATGATAAAGGTGTGATTTACTGCATCGGAACAGAAAAACGACCTCTTCCCATGCCTGAAAAAGAGATGCATCCGCTCCGAATCGATCCTGCACGACTTTCTCCAGAAGCGGAAAAGAAACGTGCGGAGATCGAAAAAGAGTTCGCCAAAAAGATTGCTCGAGAAAAGCACATCGGATTTTTGCGTTCGCACAGACGCCTCATTTTCCTGGTGGGAGCGGCGTTAGTATTGATAGGCGTCGGCGCGGTGGTCGTGAGCATGCTCTTGAAGAAGCCATCGGACACACCTGGGAGAAAACCCGTGCGTGACCCTCTTCCCGTCGAAGTTCCAGCAGATGTTGTCAGTTTGCAACTCGTACGATCGATTACGCCGGCAAAATCGACGGCGCCAAAAGCTTATGATGTGTTAATCCGGGTCCGAAATCGCAATAAAGACTGGGGGATTTCTGAATTGGGCTACACGGTCATACTAGTAGATGTAGAAGGGGGTTCTGTGGGCGAACGAAAAGGAACGTCTGCTGTGTTGCCGGAAACAGAGCAGGGGATTGTGGCGTTTCAGGTTGAGACGGCAGCGCCAGCAGCGAAGGCTCGTGTCACACTAGAAACACGCACCATCGAAAAAGTGGATCAGGAAATCACTATACCTCTGACAACAGAAAAAGTAGTAACGCGTGTTGTCAAAGAATCTGGAACCGGACGCACAGCTGTCTCCGGTGAACTTGTCAATGGATCTTCATTCCCACTTTCTGAAGTAGGACTGATTGTTTCCGCCTTTTCGAAAGATGGAAAACTCATTGGGCTCAATGGAACATCTGTAAAAAACGTCACCGTAGGCGAACGACGTGCATTCGATATCCGGTGGCGTGGACAATTGAAAGGCGCAGATCGTGTTGAAATCGAAACGGTGGTGAATCCCTTCCAAGAGGCAGGACTCCTCGGCGGCTCGTAAAAACGAGGGGAGGGGCTACGCTGCAGACACCTATGTTTCGTTTTCTTCGCCATCTCCGGCAGATCGATCCCGTGCTCGCTGCGTGCGCCGTGCTCTTGATGGCGATTGGAGTTGTTGGCATTGCATCGACAACCGCACGAGGTGCAACAGACACACGTCTGGTCACAAAACAACTCATTGCGATTGGGATCGGTGTTGTTTTGTTTTATTTAATGACCTTCGTTTCCACAGATGTGTTGCGGCGGTACGCGTATCCCGCATTCATCATTTTGATTCTTGCCTTGATTGCCGTGCTTTTTACACCCGCGATTCGTGGGACACGAGGATGGTTTGCGCTCGGGGGATTCCAGTTCCAGCCGGCTGAGTTCGGAAAAGTCATAATGTTGTTGTTGCTCGCTCGGTATTTTGCGGCCATCGCGCCTAAGACATCGCGGTTTCAATTCGTTCTCGTTTCAGGATTGTTATTGCTGCTGCCGGCGGTGCTCATGCTGATGCAGCCCGACTTAGGAACAGCGTTTGTGTACGTGGTGTGTTGGGCGGCGCTGTTGCTGTTATCCGGATTAAAAAAACGATTCGTCCTGGTGCTCTTTGCTTCAGCTCTTTTGATGGGGGGACTTGGATGGACCGTTCTTTTAAAGGATTACCAAAAAGGCCGGATTGAAAGTTTCTTAAACCCAGAACAGGATCCGCTCGGACAAGGTTACAACTTGATTCAATCAAAAATCGCTGTTGGCTCCGGGCAGTGGTTTGGACGCGGACTCGGACACGGGTCGCAGAGTCAGTTGCGATTTTTGCCGGAACGGCATACTGACTTTATTTTTGCGGTCATTGCAGAGGAACTTGGATTTGTGGGTGGGGCATTGGTGTTAACGCTGTTTTTTGTCTTGTTATTGCGGGGCGTGAAGATTGCGCGAGAGGCGGGGAGTGAGTACGGGCTCATGCTTGCTTCCGGCGCTGTGGCGATGCTGGGCTACCAAGCCTTCATCAATATCGGGATGAATATGGGGATACTTCCTGTGACGGGCGTTCCATTACCGTTCGTTTCGTACGGGGGGACGTCCATGATCACGACCCTTTTGTTGCTCGGGATTCTGCAGTTAGTCGCGCAAGAAGGGAAGCCGCAAGAGGGGATGGGGCGGTAGAGTGAGACAAAAAGAGGAGAGCAAACGCGCTCCACCGCCTCTTTTTTTATTCACACCCTGCATCGACAAGCATGTCAAATCGTGCTAAAATAAATCCAGCAAAATCAGAAGAAAAGGAAAACCAAAAAAAACAAATCGTATGCCCTCCTATTTCCCAGACAATTTCCCCCAAGCAGCCGACGAATCGCTTCGTTGGACGGCGCCGTGCCCCAACTGCCAGACGGACTACACGCCCGTGGAAGCGCGGATTGTGGCGGAGAAAGAAGGGGGCTACCTGCTTTTCCACGAATGTGACGGCTGCCGCCACGCAGTGGTCTCCGCCATGGTAGACGCGGGAGAGGGAATCACAACCGCAGCGCTGATCACGGATTTGACCTACCACGACATTACCCGTTTCCGTTCCGCTAAACCTGTTTCCAGCGATGACGTGCTTGAAGCCTACGTAGGACTCCGCAAACACCGCACGCGCGTCAAAAGCGTTAAAATCGATCGTTAAGGGTGCGAGGCTTGCATCTTCCCTTCGGCAGGGTATAATCCGCCGGACGTTTTTTTGTATCTGATGTATGGCTGCGAACACCGTGAAGCTGGAAGCGAAGAAGCGAACCAAAAAGGGACGCCGACATACCGCGAAATTGAAGGCTGAAGGCCGTATTCCAGGTATTTTGTATGGAGCCGGGATTGAATCTACGATGGTTTCTGTGGAGTCGTTGGCGTTCCGTCGTGCGTTCGAGAAGGCTGGAGAAGGACAAATCCTGCATCTGGATGTCGAAGGTACAGAACACCCGGTCTTGATTAAAGACCTGGGTTACCACCCTCAGTTTGAAGAGCCAGCACATGTCGATTTCTGGCGCCTTGATCTTTCCAAAGAAATTATAGCGCCAGTTCAGATTGTGTTCGAAGGATTCTCTCCAGCGGTGAAAGGTGATGGCGGCACGCTTGTGAAGGTGCTTACAGAATTGGAAGTGAAGGCATTGCCAACAGCGCTCCCAGAGCACTTTGTGGTAGACCTCTCCAAACTGATCAACTTCGACTCTAGTATCTCTATTGCCGATATTGTCATTCCAGAAGGTGTGACGTTGATGCATGAGCTCACAGAGACAGTTGCGACCGTCGAGGCTCCACGTACCGACGAAGAAATGGCGGCACTGGAGAGCGCCGTAGAAACCGATGTGACGAAGGTCGAAGGAGTGGTGAAGGATGAGCCAGTAGAAGGGGAAGCCACGGAAGAAAACGACAAGAAAGAAGGTGGAAACAAGGAAGTGAAAAAAGAGAAGAAAGAAGTCGAGCTCGCTAAAAAGCGAGAGAAGGCGGAGGA
>CAYJMK010000007.1:0-1004 GCA_964371425.1 uncultured Candidatus Saccharibacteria bacterium | reverse complement strand
AGCGCGACGACAATGACACAAACACCCATCACAACCATCATCACGGAAGAAGCAAAGATCCTGAAAGAAGATTGGCATTTTGTTCTTGCTGTCTGGGGAACAAATGCACTAGCTGTCGTGGCTACGAGCGTATGCGCTTTTCCAGTGGCGTTGTTGGGTGTGTTCCTGATTGGGGGCGTTGGTGCGGCACTGGCAGCATGGTTCCCGGGTGGGCTGCCGGTTGGGTTCCTGGTGGGGATGGCCGCCCTTGGGCTTGTTCTCTCTTTCATCGGGATTGTGGTTGCCGCGTTCATCCGAGGAGGGGTTGTCAGTGTGCTGCGGACGCGCAAGCCGGGCATGCAGACTTCGTTTGAAGTCTTTCTAGAACACGCGAAGAAAGGATTTTATCCAACGTTAAGAATCCTCTTCCCGTTGTGGCTCGGAATCGTTTTTCTCCTGATCTTTTTATTCGGTGGTCTGCTTGTCATCTTCTACGGTGCTGTCGCGTTAGCAGGTGGATGGCAAGGAACTGAAGGAGACGAGATTGCGGCGGCGATTTTTCTCCTGTTACTCGCATTCTTTCCATTCCTTGCTTGTGCAGGCCTTGCTCTCTTCTTTCTGCAAATGGTGACGGGATACGCGCTGTATGCAGGATTTGAGAATCCATTACGTTCCGTTCAAGAGAATTACAACATCGGCTTTCAGTTTATCCAAAAGAACTTTGGCTCCGTTGCGGGTTTTCATGCGTTGTTCTGGATCATTTCCATCGCAGCTTCAACGGTGTTACAAACCGTCTTTACGCCGCTGTTGATTCTTTCATACATCCCGTTTATCGGATTTATCTTCAGTATTCCGACAGGACTCCTGATGACAGCTGCATCACTCTTGATGGGATCCGCATCTTCCGTGTGGATGGAGTCAGGAAATATGCGTCTCTTCCGTGAACGACGCATGGTCTCTATCTAAGGACATTGCTTGGTGGAGGATAAAACGTTATACCAAAAGCAGCTCCACAAACACACGTT
>CAYJMK010000006.1:15114-16562 GCA_964371425.1 uncultured Candidatus Saccharibacteria bacterium | reverse complement strand
GCAAACGAGAAAGGGATTCTAGGCGGCACATACCATTACTGCAACAAAACCGTGTACGTCCGATCCTGATCCCAGTCAGCTTCATACGTCCGTGTATGTCCAACACCCGCTAGATTACCATCGGAAGCATACTGCCACGTCGCGGAACGCTTGGTGGGATACGAGAATTTACTAATCAAACGAACATTGCGTGCACCCGGCTGACGCTGAAAAAAGGCACTGTAGCGAGCCGTCGCGCCATCCGCATTCGGATCCAACCGAAACGGTAATCGGTACCGCAGTCGAATCGCTTTTCGCTGACCTGGTTCCAACGCCGTCCAGTTCCCAAAGACGGTTCGACCCGTTTCTTGTGTAATACGCGTCTTGGTAGGTTCATGGGTCTGCATGCGCTCTTCAATGCCCGCGATCACCGGATCTGTTTCGGCTCCATCTGGAACCGTAAACAAGTTCTCCCACAGCTCTGGGTCAAATCCATCTACTTCAATCAATTCAGATCCAAGCGGAACATACGCACGCACATAGGAAATATTTCGTGTCCCGACCCATGGATCGTCTGGAGTACCTGTGTGTTCACGGTCAATGGTCACCGTGTCAATCACGCTCCCATCGGATTGGAGTTCTGCTGTATGACGGATATTTGTGCGAATCGCGGCATCGGTTTTTCCACCTCCTGCATTTGTAGACACGACAGCCAAATAATCTCGGTCTGTAGAACGAATCTCACCGCCATAGCCTAAATCTTGCACACGCGCTTCTAAATCCTTATCCGCAAACCAAAGAAGAAGATCTTTCTGCTGAAGAGAGGACGCGAGAAGTTGCGTGAGCTTGGTCCAGTCCGTCTTGTCAGAAAACGCTTTCTGGAGCACAACCGGCAAAAGATCAACCACATACTGCTTCGGGCGATTGCGCTCTTTATCGTAGTCGTGTTCGACCTGTTGCTGCGTGTTTGCGTAAAACGAATCAGCATCAACGGAAAAATCGTAGCCCGGAACGGTGATCGGGCCCGTCAGCGTCAACAAATCCTCCATAATCGACGCATTCAATGCAATCACACCGTCCACGGTTTGTCCGCCAGACAAATCAAGATAAGCAGAGACCCGTTCGGCAGACGTTGGGAAGTCCAAAAAATAATTCATGTCGCGCAGATAGGCACGAGCCTGCACCATGCGCATCGGTTCCGGCGCAGCCACCACACGCGAAAGCTGGCCATCCAAGTGATACGGCTCTTCCATCTTGATGCCTTTGATCCGTCCCTGATCAAGCGTCAAAATACCAATCGTTCCAATAAATCCCCCCGTAGGACGTAACTCATGATCGTTCTGGAACAACACCAAATAAGATTTTTGTTGATCTTGCCCTAGGAAGGACAAAAGGAAATCCGATTGCGAAACGAGCGCGTGAACCAACTGTTCAGCAGGTGGTAGAGATTCTTGAAGGAGACGAACTTG
>CAYJMK010000006.1:0-15104 GCA_964371425.1 uncultured Candidatus Saccharibacteria bacterium | reverse complement strand
GTTTGGCCGTACGCGATCCAACGCCACACGCGCTTGTATAAGCTTCAGTTCAGAAAACCGTAGATTTTGGGAAGCAATCGCAACGGCTTCCGTCAACACGATGCCTTCTTTTGGGTCTTGCTCAACACCTGTCTTCAAAGGCTGTAACGTATCCGATGCAGAACGAAATGGCTCCATAGCACGAGAAACATATTTCCCCGCAATCGCTAAATCAGAACCTGCCTCCAGAAGCTTCACCCGCGACGTGACAGAGGTTTGGACCGGTAACCAAGCAATAAGATCGTCGACACCGCTTCCGAGGTCATTCACGGCTTTACGCGCAGAAAGAAATCGCTCAGCGGCCGCATTGAATTTGTAAGAAGCTCCATCAAAATCTTGTTGCTGGAGCGAACCGGCTGCTTCAGCCACATACGTCAGCGCAACAGCTCCGTCCGCTTTCACCGCTGCCTCGGTGACATCAGCTCGTCGAGCAAACTGTGAAACAGAGACAACGGCAAGCAGCAGTAAGAGCGCACCAGCCGAAAGACCTAACGGAGAAAAGGCTCCTTGTTGAACACGCTTAAGCGCAAGACGGCCTGTTTCACGCATCGACCGATGCTGGCGTGCTGGTTTTTGAGATGGAAGTGTTGGCAGTGTTGGCGGAAGCACCTGTGAACGAATCAAAGGAGGAACAGGCGATACGGAGACAACAGAAAGAGACTCGGGCGCAGAGAGCGCTGCAGAAAGAGGAGCAACCGTCGGCTGTGCCGCAGGCTGAGTACCCCGGAAACGCGACCGTCGCGGCGGAACAATATCCATGCGCACAATCAAGGACTGACCAGTAGTATAGCTAGCGCGAGCTTTCTAGGCACGAACGATAAACGTCGAGCGTTTCTTCAGCCATCGTACGCCAAGAATAGCGCTTCACACGCTCAAACCCTCGCCGGCGTAACTCCGTCCGCTCGCTTTCAGACGCCAACAGCCGTGTAATGGTTTGGACGAGATCTTGCGAATCAGCAGGATCGAAAAACGCGGCAGCATCGCCAAGGACTTCAGGCAGACAACTCGCATTTGCTACCGCAACAGGAAGACCGGCCTGCATCGCCTCCAGCGCCGGCAACCCAAACCCCTCAGATAAGGACGGAAACACATACAACGCCGCGGATGCGTACAACACGGCAAGGTCGGCGTCGGGGACATAGCCAGGCAAAACCACCCTGTCTGCTAATCCACGGGTTTGGACCTCTTGCGCAAGCCGGTCATAAAACACAGAACGCGCACACGGATTCACAAACGAAAGATCTTTGGGTAGCTGTGGCAATGCATCCAACACCAGTTTCAGATTTTTGTAGGGATACGAATTCCCCACATACAGAAGAAATGGCTGGCGAATCTGATACTGCGCTAAAACGGCTTGTCTGCGCACGTCAGAAATGTCTTGAAGCGCAAATGTTTCGTCGACACCTTCATACGTGGTCAAAACGCGCTCCGGCGAAACAGGATAATGCTCTAAAACTTTGCTTCGCACAAAATCGGTCGGAACCAACACCTTGCACGCACGCGTAATCGCATGACGAATCAGCCATGAATAGGCAACATGTTTTGCGTGATACGCCAGGACAGATTTTGTCGACGCACTACGACTCGCGTGTTCCGACTTAATAATGTCATGAATCGTTGCGATAAATGGAACAGGTGAAAACGCGGCAACATTGAAATGCCCAAAATGCATCAAGTCGATCCGCTCTTGCCGAATCAACCGTGGCATCAAGCGTTGTTCACGAACCGTATACCAACGCGCATCCGCAATCGCTTTCTTAAAACGCGGATGAGTTGGCGTAAACAGCGCTTCGTTTCCCGGACGCAAAAACACCACATAGTCATGCTCATCGTGATCCAGTTCCTGCAAGTGATGCAGGAGTCGTTCAATATAACGACCGAGACCTGTCCCTTCTGGACCCAGAAAGCGAGCGTCGATGCCAATACGCATATCTCGAAAAGATCAGAAAGAAGACGGGACTAAAGATTGCGACGCCAACATCTCAAACGCTTCTAACGCAGATGCCGCGGACGTCTTCCACGCATAACGTTCACAACGAGCACGTCCACGCACCACAAGCATCTCACGTAAAAATGGATCCGTCAGAACGTTCCCCAAAGCAAAGGCAAGTTCATGTGCATCATACGGATTTGTCAGAACCGCCGCATCCCCAACTGTTTCCGCAACAGCAGAGGTAGACGAAGCTACCACCGGCACTCCAGCCCGAAATGCTTCCAAAGGTGGGAGTCCAAAGCCTTCATACAAAGAGGGAAAGGCTAACACGGCAGCGCGTTTCAGCAGCCACGCTTTTTCTTCTTCAGAAACATACCCCAGCACATGGATACGATCGACGAGAGATGAACGCCGAACCGCTTCGCGAATCGCGCGGGATTTCCAACCCCACCCACCTGCCAGCACTAAATGATGCGGCAACGCATGCGTCCGAACCGCGCGTTCAAACGCCGCAATCAGCGTCACCACATTCTTTCGTGGCTCCAGCGTCGCTAAAAATAAAACGAATGGCATGTCGGAAGAGAGATACCACTCAGCCGGCATCGCTTCATACGCAGCGACTACTGGGATGCCATGCGGAATCACACGAATGCGTTTTTCTGAAATCGCTAATTGTTCGATCAAATCGCGTTTGGTAGTTTCAGAAACGGCGAACAACAACTCTGCTCGACGCATCTGGTCTGTCGCATGCACCACCTGATGCCAGAGACGACGCTTCCAAGAAAATGTTTCAGGCAACAACAAAAACGACAAATCATGCACCGTCAGCGCCAGCGGCGTCCGCGGAGAAACAGAAAGAAACAAGACATTCGGACTCCACAACACATCGACTCCACGCATGAGATGATCTAGGTACGGCCTACGCGTCAAAAAAACCGATGCGTTTAACACACGGTTTGGAAGACGCAAATCTGTGACCTGCACATGCGGATGATCCGTGAACGTTTCTGGTAACGCGACAGCTTGCCGCGCAGCGTTTGCAAATAATCGAAACGAAACACGGTCAGGATCCGCTTGTTCAATCAGTGCCTCTAACAACGCCCGCGCAGACACACCAACCCCAGACGGCTGTGCGGTTAACAAATGCCGGGCATCCACCCCAATCGTAAACGAACGTTTGAGAGAAGTGGCAAGCGCGGTCATAGCTCAAAAGAAACCAGAGACCGACGTCTCGGTGTTGATGCACATGCTACGCGCGCAGTCCTTCACGTTCTCGACCAGATCGCAACGCCGCTTCCGCAACCACGAATGCAATCCCAAGCAGCATCCCCGCAACAAACCCAGCACCAATCACAACCGCTGGGGCATACATCTTCTGGTACACAATCGACGTGTCTGCTGTAGCAGCAAAGGCTGGCTTCGATACACCATTCTTTGGTTCAGACGTTTCAAGCACCGCCAACCGTGCAGACACTTCATCAACGGCCGCCTTCAACAACTTCGATGCTTCTTCCGCTGTTCCCGCTCGAACCTGAACACGCAACAAATGTGACGAAGCCTGTTTCACCTTAAAACGTCTTGCAAAATCCAGCGCATCTTGATCAGAAACCGTCACACCTGCACGGTTCCCAATCGCCTTAGCCACATCTCCCATTTCAAACCAACGCGCCACGGTATTTACTGTCAGTTCCGCTGCCTGGACAGCATAGTAACTGTCGTATTGATAATCAGGGGTTTCAGCACGATGGATACGAGCCACGGAAAGCGTGGTCTCTGCAACATAAACTGTCGGACGCACCTGTTGAACCCAGACAGCAACACCAGCCGTAACGACACCAATCAGGATCGGCAACCACCAGCGACGTGCAAGAAGAGAGAGGGTGGAGAGAAGACGCATAGAAGAGAATGAGAAAGTCGTGAAAAAAACAGCGAACTACACAAAAATCTTTCCAGAGCGCAGATCCTCCTGGAACGCAGAGAACTTCTCTTCCACAAATCCACGGATTCGCTCCGCGAACATCGGCGTTGCATACTGTTCCGCATGTGCACGGATCATCTGTGGATCAAAAGCTTTGTCATCAAAGTCACGAACCGCATCCACTAAACTCCACGGGGATTGATCTTCAAACAACACACCCGTTTTTCCGTCGATCACGGTTTCGCGCGCACCTCCACGACCATATGCAATCACGGGCCGACCAGCTGCCATCGCTTCTACCGCAGCAATCCCAAAATCTTCTTCTTGTGGATGAATAAAGGCCCGACAATGAGACAGAAGCAGATTACGTTCGTCATCTGGCAACGGACCAAGGAATTCAATATTTGGACGTGCCATCGCTTTCAAATTCTCTACTTCTTCGCCAGTCCCAATCACTTTTAGAGGTAGGCCAAGCGCATTGAAAGCTTGAACAGCAAGATCCACGCGCTTGTATGGACGCAGCCGAGAAACAATCAAGTAATAATCCCCAACTTCAGAAAGAGGAGCAACCTTGAGGTGTTCAATATCGACGGGGGGTTCAATCACGACGCTATCTTTTCCGTAATATTTCCGAATACGTGTCTGCACCGTACGCGAATTCGCAATAAAAGCATCAACACGTTCTGCAGCAAGTCGATCCCAGACACGCAAGCGATTTAACAGAACGGGCAGAAGCTGTTTCACCACACTCGGCTGATTGAGCTCTTCCGTATAACTGTGTGTGTCATTCCAGAGGTAGCGCGTAGGCGAGTGACAGTAACAAATGTGCAGCGTCGAAGGTCGCGTCACAATCCCTTTAGCAAACGCGGAGCTGTCAGAAATCACTAAGTCATATTGAGACAGGTCGAGTCGTTCAATCGCCGCGGGCATCAAATTCAAATACCACTTGTAGCGTTTCACCCCACCGGGCAAGCGTTGCACAAACGACGTGCGAATATCCCATCCATCAAATAATCCGCCCGTATCTTCCCGATTGTAGACCAACGTATAGACCGGCGCAGAAGGAAACAGATCATGAAAAACCTGTAACACACGTTCGGCACCGCCGACCTGTGTGAGGAAGTCATGAACCAAAGCGACTTTGACTTGGCGTGGCATGTGACCGGTGACAGGAGAGATGAAAGACAGAAGAACGAGTCAAGAACCAAATTTGCGACCAAGCACCACACGCAGCGTACGAAAAAGGATCGCAAGATCGAGGCGGAGAGACCAATTTTCCATGTAGGAAGTATCCAACCGGACTTCCTCCTCGAAATCAAGGTCGGAACTGCCAGAGACCTGTGCCAACCCCGTCATACCACTGTTAATCCCGAGCACGCGTTTGTGATGGGCCGCGTACTGCGCAACTTCCTCTGGCTCGTGTGGCCGCGGACCCACAAGACTCATCTCTCCCTTCAGCACGTTCCAAAGCTGTGGCAATTCATCCAGACGAGACGATCGCAGCACACGTCCCACCCGAGTAATACGTGGATCATTCGCCATTTTGAAGAGCGGACCTTTGCGTTCGTTATTCGCCAACAATTCCTTTTTTAAGGCATGTGCGTTATCCACCATGGAACGGAATTTATACAAACCGAATGTTCCGTCACGGTTCACGCGTGGCAAACGTACAAACACCGGCCCCTTCGAATCCATCTTCACGATCAACGCGACCAAGAAAAAGAGCGGCGAAAGCATCAGCAGACCAAACGCGGATCCAAGGATATCGATCAAGCGTTTGAGAATCCGCCACCACCCTTCCAAAGGTGTATGACGCATCTCAAACAAAGGGATCCCCGCAACATCGTGCACTTCAAAGTTTGGAGTGAGCGTTCCAAACAAATCCGGCACAATCGAAAATTCCCATTTGTATTCTTCCGCCAGTTGGTGCAAACGAAACAGGTCTTCGCGTTCCAAACCCGGATTCGTCACAACGACTTCATCGATCCCCGGATTTTTTGCGAGTTGTCGCAGCTTACGAAACATCCCGTCCTCACAACGCGCATAGGCACCCACCACTTGATGTCCTGAATGCGGCTTCTCATATGACTCCTGCAAACGCACTTGTGTTTTCCCGTTTCCGACAATCACCACACGGTGAACACCAACGTTGTAGCGGAATAAGAACACACGCAAACGACGCAGTAAAAATCGACCAGACGTCACAATCAAAATCGCAAGCACCCACGTGGCTAAGAGCAAGAAGCGCGACTCGTACAATTCACGGGTAAAGAAGATGTAGAAGATGACCGCCGTGACCGCTGCGGACAATCCCAGCATCGCTTTTCCAAGGTCATCCGCCACACTCTGATGACGACGAATCTGATAAAAGCCGACCATCGCAAAGGTCAGGAGCGCCAACGGGATAACGAGTGTGACGAGCTGAAGAAACTCAAAAAGGGTCGTGTGGAACACAACCTCTTGGATGCTCGTAAAAATCTCCAAGAAGCGCAGATGGTAGGCCACGGTCGCAGCCAAAAGAATCATCGCGTAGTCGACGGGAATCTGGACCGCTGTGAACAGAAGTTCGGAGCGTTTCATAGGTAAGCCTGGCGGAACGAAACAGAGAGACGCCGGAGAACCGCGTAGCTGCTTCATGCTACCGGGCAGACAGCCGAGCGTCGAGAAAGGATACGGGAAAGATTGACAAAGTCAAGGATATATTGTGAAAGAAGTGGTCATAGTAGAGAGGTCTGGCACTTTTTCTGGACAAGAAGAAGCCGTGAACAAATCGCAAGATGAGGTCTTTTTTTACACGAAAACAAAATGTCGCCAAGCAACGGAGGCAACATTTTAAAAACATTCCTTTGATCTCAATTCAGAGCAGCAGCGGACTGTAAGCCGAATTCTGTCTTCTGTAACACGCTGTAAAGCGCATCGCAGGAGATGGCCATCTATCTAGGCTGTACGTTTCCATACAGCTCGAGCAACCTACCCGTTCTACAGCATTCCTCTCGAGGACGAATACCGAGAACCTATGCGGTCTTGCACCAGACAGGGTTTTTCCCGCACCTACGTTACCGTAGATGCCCGTGGGCTCTTACCCCACACTTTTCACCCTTACCTTGGGCTTGCGCCAAAGGCGGTATACGTCTCTGTGACACTGTCCCTCGCCTTTCGCCGTTTCCGGCTTCAGACGGGTCGGCGTTACCGACTGCCTCCTTCCTGTTTCCAGGGGTGTTCGGACTTTCCTCGCCGTCTGCACTTACGCGCCGACGCCGCGACCATCCGTCCACTGCTGCTCCCAATCGAGATGTCAAAGGACGTATCTACTATCCAACAGAATACGATTCATGTCAACTTCAAGATATTTACACCCCCGTCTTCCGCTGCGCGTTCAATGCATGATTCACCATCGCATCTGCTTCTGTGTTATCTGCACGTGGCACATGGGCATAGCGGACCGAACTAAACTTTTTATGTAACGCTTTCACCTGCTCGGCCAGCGGAACCACATTCGGATGTTTGATTTTGTAGATCCCCGTCATCTGCCGAACGATCAATTCCGAATCCATATGCACATGCACGTCCGTCGCATTGTGTTGACGACACAGCTGCAATCCACGAATCAGCGCGCGGTACTCAGCCACATTATTCGTTGTGATCCCAATCGCTTCGCCCACCGCTTCTACGACACGCCCGTCTCCATCTTTAATCACAACACCAAGTGCTGCCGGACCCGGATTGCCGCGAGATCCACCATCTGTGTGCAAGTGAAGCGTGCGCATACAAAACAATTAAGCCGCAGAGCCATTCGTCTCCACTTTTTTCAAATCCACAATCCGTAACTGCAAGGTTTTCTTCCCATTCCATTCGTTGATGTCAACTTCGTACACGGCATCCACGCGATCCCCCGCTCGCAACGTTTCCGCATGTACACCCAACCCAAACCCACTCGACTCCATCAAACAACTTGTTGCACGACACCGAACCGGCGCATCAGGATCCAGTTCTGCGTCTCGCAAGGTTTCCACACAGTGCTCTTTTCCATCACAGGCGGCAGCGCGTAAACGCAGCTTTAAATGCGCACCCGTTGTTCCAACGGTTCGTACCTCTGCAATCTCAAGTCCCCGAGAAACAAACAGCGGTCCAGGATTTGCAATCCCCGTCGGCTGAAATTTGGCAATCAATTCAGCCACCGACCAGTCCACATGCGCAAGCGGCAGCTCCATGTCGATTTCTAACGTACGCGTCAGATCTTCTGGCTGCAACCGTTCACGCGCGTAGGCTTCAATCCCCTCTTTGAATGCCTCCAAATTTTCCTTCGCCATGGAACATCCAGCCGCCATCGTGTGACCACCGAACGTGGTAAGCAAATGTTTCTGCGAACGAATCGCTTCGACAATATCGAAGCCTTTCATGCTGCGTGCAGAACCAGTGACTTGATCATCTTCCCGAATGGAAAAAACAAAAGCCGGCCGCGCGAATCGTTCGACAATCCGTCCTGCTACGATCCCAACCACACCTTGCGACCAACCCTCTCCCGCCGCAATCACAATCCGTTTGTCACCTGGATCCCCAATTTGTTCGGTAGCCGCAGCGGCTAAACTCTCTGTGAGTCTCTGACGTTCCCCATTTGTCTGTTCCAAAATATCTGCAAGTTCTGCAATTTCGGCTGGATCTTCACTCACCATCAGAGAATACGCCGTATTCGCATGTTCGAGTCGTCCTGCTGCGTTAATACGTGGCCCAATTGCAAAGCCAATCGAACCTGCACCTAACCGTGTCACATCCACCGCCGCACGTTCCATCAGCGCCTGCAGTCCTGGCCGACGTGTCTGAGCCAACACACGGAGTCCATACGTCACCAATACACGATTCTCAGAAAGAAGTGGCATGCAGTCCGCCACCGTTCCAATCGCCACAACATCCAGCAACCACTTTTCTTGACCCGGCGCGAAACCAGGTAGTAAATCCGGTCGCTGCGCAATGAACGCACGAACAAACTGGAAGCACGTTCCCGCTGCACAAAACCCATCGAACGGATAGGTGTGCCCAGCAATTTTGGGGTTGATGATAATCAGCTCCGGATCCAATCCTGGCGGCGCCAAATGGTGATCGATCACCACCACATCCACACCTTTGGTAGCCGCGTACGCTATCTGCTTGGAGTTCGACGTGCCCAAGTCTGCCGTGACAATCAGTTTTGTTCCTATCGAAGCTAAGTAATCAATCGCGTTATTGTTCAGACCGTACCCTTCAGAAATGCGGTCCGGCAGATACACGGTTAGATCTTCTAGACCCGCGAACACACGGAAAAAATGTGTCAAAACCGTCGCAGACGTCACACCATCACAGTCGTAGTCACAAAACAAGGCAATCTTTTCACCTGTCTCCAGCGCTTTTGCAACACGCTCCACACCACGCCCCATATTTGGGAGCAACATCGGGTCCCCTAAGTCACGATCATAATCGGGCGACAGAAAACGCTCAGCCGATTGAGCATCGGGAGTCACACCTTCTTGCAAGAGACCACGGTTTGCTAAGAGCTGAGCGAACACGGGCTGATCCGGCATCCCTAAAACGCCCGCATCAATACGAGAACGCACCACCCAACGACGAGGATGAAGGACGGACATGAGCAGATGTTATACGATCGCTTTCCGAATCGCTTCAGAAACTGCTAAAAGTTCGGCCTGCGGCGAATCGGGCTGTGGACCTGGTCGGTACAAAAACTTCCGAGGTTCATAGTCCGTAATCCCGGCATCCCCCGCTTTACGCGGAACCAAGTGCAAATGAAAATGCGGGACCGTTTGGCCAGCCACAGCACCTTGATTCCAGGCAAAATGAAACCCTTCGGCACCCACAACGGTTTTCAGCGCAGGCATCAACCGAGCACGAGCAGAGATAAGCGATTGTAGCTCCATTAAGTCCAGCTCATCAAACGTCTCCGCATGCCGTTTAGGCGCAATCAGCAAATGTCCCGGGACAATCGGCTGGACAGAGGGGAACGCAAAGACAAGGCCGTCGTCATAAACAGAGCGATCCTTTACGTCCTGATTCTGGCAAAACGCACAATCCATATAACACGTAAATGACGAGCTTCAGATGATACCCCGCAAACTCGTGCCCGTCATCTCTGGCGGCTGAGGAATCCCCATTAGATCTAAAACAGTAGGTGCGACATCTGCCAAAACACCTACCGGCTCGAGAGCCCATAATGGAGTCGCATCAGCAGCGGCATCGCGTTTAAGACCCGGAACCGCCAAGATAAACGGTACCGGATTAGACGAATGTTCTTTATCCATCTCCCCAGTCCGCAGATTCACCATTACTTCCGCATTCCCATGGTCAGCGGTGATCAAAAACGCCATCCCTAATTCCTTTGCTTTTGCAGCTAATCGGCCTAAACACGTATCAACGGTTTCAACAGCTCGGATGGTCGCATCCACATTTGCGGTATGGCCCACCATATCCGCGTTCGCAAAGTTCACCAGATAAAATCCGTGCGCCTTTCGATCCATTTCCGCAAGCAACGCATCAGTAATCCCCACAGCGCTCATTTCCGGTTGTTGGTCATAACTCGCCACCGGTGGAGAAGGAATCAGAAAACGCTCCTCCCCTTCGAACGGGTCAATCTGACCCGCAGAGAAAAACACCGTCACGTGGGCAAACTTTTCTGTTTCCGCGATCCGAAACTGTTTCTGTTTCGCATGCGCAATCACTTCCCCCAACGACAAGGGAATCGTTTCCGTTGCATATGCAATTTGGACAGGGAGGTTTTTGTCGTACTCGGTCATCGTCACAAAGAGAAGGTCAGAAATCAGTTTCGAACGCCCTGCTTTCTCATCAATACCCGGCAAAATAAACGCCTTCGTCAATTGCTGCGCACGATCCGAACGGAAATTGAAGAAAATGACGGCGTCGCCAGAATGCACGGTCGCAACCGGTTCGCCATGACGTTCTATCACCGTCGGCGGAAATTCTTCGTCATACACGCCTTTCGCATACGCCTCTTTGACCGCCTTCACCGCATCGCGCACACGTGGACCCTTCCCTTCCGCCATCGCTTGATACGCCGCAGCCGTTCGTTCCCAGTGGTTGTTACGATCCATCGCAAAATACCGACCAGAGAGGGAAGCAATCGCTCCGTGCTTCACGCGCTTGAGAATCTTTGTAAGCCGTTCGACAAATTCCAAACCCGAGTCACGTGGCGCATCCCGACCATCCAGAATCATATGGACAAAAACCCGCTCAACACCCATCTGACGAGCCATCTCGACCAACGCTTCCGCATGCGCAATATGTCCGTGAATGCCTCCTTCACTGCACAAACCAACCAGATGCAATACGGAATGATTTTTTCGTGTCTGCTCAACGGCTTTCGCAAACGCCGGATTCTTAAAGAAATCACCATCCTCAACATCTTTCATGATCTTCACCAAATCTTGGTAAACGATCCGGCCCGCCCCAATGTTGAGATGACCCACTTCCGAGTTGCCCATCTCCTGCCACGGTAATCCCACCGCTTCTCCAAACGATTTCAAAGTGGCGGACGGGTACCCAGAATCAAGCGCATCCATGTTGGGTGTTCGCGCGGCCGCAATAGCGTTTCCTTCGCCTGGCGGTGCAATACCCCAACCGTCCAGGACGGCCAGGACGACTGGCATCGGCGTGCTCACAGTGTCGGCGTTGCGAGACGATCTTCAATCGCGATCAGACGATTGTATTTTCCGACACGCTCGCCGCGCGTTGGACCCACTTTCACGTATTTCGCACCGGCCGCGACCGCCACATCAACCATGAACGTACTGTTTGTTTCCCCACCACCGCGATGCGACACAATTGTTGTAATGTTGTGCGCGTTCGCCAATTTCATCGCATCAATCGTTTCAGATAGCGTGCCAATTTGATTCAGCTTCACAAGTAAACCGGTGATGGAACCCGCGTCGATCGCCCGCTGGATGCGTTTTGGATTTGTCGCGGTGAGATCATCTCCGATCGAGAGCACACCCTTTTCCGTCAATCGTTTTGTGAGATCGGTCCACGCATCCCAATCGTCTTCGGCAAGACCATCCTCAATGGAAAGCATCGGGTATTTCTCTGCCCAAGACAGCATCAGATCTGCCATTTCTTTTGTCTTAAGCATGTGTCCATCTTTTGGAAGACGATACACCCCGTTGTCGTAGACTTCCGATGTCGCCGGGTCAATCGCTAGTTTCACTTGCTCACCAGGCTTAAACCCAGCTTTTTCAATCGCCTGCATTAAGAATTGTAATGGCTGCTCGTTCGAGATGATGCCCTCCGGAGCAAACGCGCCTTCGTTACCTACGTTTGTAGAGAAACCACCCATTTTCAGTAAATCTTTGAGGGCCATCATGATCTCAATGCCCCACCGAACCGCTTCCTGCGCCGTTGGCGCACCATCTGGAACTACCAAGTATTCTTGGAAATCGGTCGAATGATCCGCATGACGACCACCCTCCAATAAGACCATCATAGGGTAAGGCAATCGCTGAGGCGAACCAGGCAACGAAAAACGTTCTTGTAAGAGTTCATGCAATTCACGCTTTTCGGAAACAGCAACAGCATTCGCACACGCTAACGAAACCACCAAGATGGCATTCCCTCCGAGCCGCGTTTTCTGATCCGTGCCATCTAGCTCAATCATTCGTCGGTCAATCGCTTGTAAGTCCGCCACATCCATCCCGTGGAGCGCCTGGGCAATCTCTCTATTTACGTTTGCAACGGCTTTAAGCATCCCTTTTCCGCGGAACCGCTTTTCATCCCCATCAAAAAGCACCGCTGCTTCATGCAAACCCGCTGAAGCCCCAAACGGAACCGAGCTGATCCCAACGGCGCCATCATCAAGATGGACACGAGCTTCCACACTCGGTGTACCGCCAGAAGCAATGATCTCGTACGCGTGAATGACGGAAATGCGGGGCATGGAGGGGAAATCAACCTCTATCTTTACACGTTGGAGCGACTGCTTCAAGCAGCCTGTTCTAACGCCGTGACACCCGGAAGAGCGCTTCCTTCTAGCAACGTCAGGGCGGCTCCACCACCGGTCGAAACAAAGCCCATTTTATCTTCCAGATGTACCTGCTCAAGCGCGGAAACGGTATCTCCACCACCAACAATCACGCGCGCGGAGAGATTTACTAAGAGACCAGCTAGATCTTGCGTTCCTTTCGCAAAAGCCGGCTGCTCAAACGCACCCATCGGGCCGCTCCACACAATCGTTTTCATGTCCTTGAGTTCTACACGGAATCGTTCAAGAGTGGCTGGACCCGTGTCGAACGCATGTAACGCATCTGGAATCGCATCTGCCGAAACGGTCTGGACGCTGGCGACATCTTCAAGCGACGTCGCCACAACAAAATCTGCAGGGAGCACAATACGGGAGCCATACGTGTTAAGAAGATGCTTCGCCACTTCTACATTTTTCTCATCGCAAATAGACACACCCGTAGGAAATCCCTGTGCACGTAAAAATGGGAAAGCCATTGCACCGCCCAACAAAATCTTCTCAGCACCCACGCGTTCCAACATATTCTTGATCAACGGCAGTCGTGTCTCAAGCTTGACCCCGCCCAACACAACAGCCAAAGGACGATTCGGATGGTCTGTGACTCCACGTAACACTTCCAATTCTCGTTGCAACTGAATCCCCGCCGCCGAAGGCAATAAGGCAGGCACACCCACAACAGAGGCATGCGCCCGGTGACACATACTAAACGCATCGTTTACGTAGACGTCTGCAAGAGCCGCAAGTTCTTTGGCAAGTGTTGGATCGTTCGCTTCTTCGCGCGGGTCGAATCGCACATTTTCGAGCATCAGCAATCCTCCTGGTTCCAGTGCTTGTGCCGCCGCAAGAGCAGAAGGACCAGCAATATCTTGAATCGCTTTAACTTCGGTATTGAGCAAAACGGAAAGAGCTCGTGCAAGTCCTGCCGTTCTCAGAGCTTCCGTAGGCTTTCCTTCTGGACGCCCCAGATGCGTCAAAATCAGGGTTTGCGCACCACGCTTCTGAAGGGCCCGAAGCGTCGGCAAGGTCTCACGCATGCGTTTATCATTCGCCACAGAACCATCCGGATTCAGTGGAACATCAAATCCCGCGCGCAACAAAACACGTTTTCCTTCGACGGGAAGATCAGCAAGGAAACGAAGCATACGAACGCAGAACGAATGAACCGAGAAACAGCTACGCCCCTTTAATCAGCGTCGCTGCTTCAACAGCCTGTTCCACCAAACGATTCGCATAGCCCCACTCGTTGTCGTACCACGCGACCACCTTCACCAAGTCTCCATCAATCACATTGGTGAGTCCCAAGTCGACAATGCTGGAAGCAGGATTCCCAACAATATCCGTAGAAACGAGCAGCTCAGACGACACTTCCAAGATGCCTTTGAACCCTTCTTCTTTTGAAGCAACGGTCAGCGCTTCATTCACTTCTTCAATCGTCACGGTTTTTTTGAGCAACGCGGTGATATCAGAAAGCGAACCAACGGGCACGGGCACCCGAATCGCCATGCCATCAAACACACTCGCCAGCGCAGGAATGGTTTTGCCAACGGTAACAGCAGCGCCCGTGGTTGTCGGGACAATATTCAACGCCGCAGCGCGAGCACGACGCAGATCTTTATGTGGACCATCCACCAAACTTTGATCAGCGGTGTACGCATGAATTGTGGTCATACTCGCCTTCGCCACCCCAAACGCGCGCTCCAGAACAGCCATCACGGGAGCAATGCAGTTTGTGGTACACGACGCGTTGGAAATATGGACGTTCTCACGCGTGATGTCTTGGTCGTTCACCCCACGCACAAAGGTTGGGACCGTGTCGTCTTTTGCCGGCGCAGATAACACAACAAGTTTTGCCCCCGCATCCGTGTGCAGCTTCATCTTTTCCTGCGTGGTGAAAATGCCCGTGCATTCAAGCACCGCATCGACGTCCATTGCTTTCCACGGCAGCTTAGATGGGTCTTTTTCGGAAAGAACTGGGTAGGTTATGCCGTTCACAACCAGCGTGTTTTCAACAGCTTCAACGGTCCCCTGGAAGCGTCCGTAGACAGAGTCATGACGAAGGAGATGCGCGAGTGTTGGAGCATCTGTGAGGTCGTTGATGGCGACAATTTGCATATCCGGTTTGGCCAACGCAGCCTTGAACGCAGCACGACCGATCCGACCAAATCCGTTGATGGCAATACGAATCATAGAAAGAAAACGAG
>CAYJMK010000005.1:14993-17235 GCA_964371425.1 uncultured Candidatus Saccharibacteria bacterium | reverse complement strand
CTCAAAGAGAGGAGGTGCAAGATGGTTGTTCGAGAAGCGAACGGCCGTCCGGAGGGGGTTGGGGAGATGCAGTTCTTCGCGGATGAGAGAGGTGCAAGGACGCTCAAACTGTCCGGAAGTGAGAGTCGCGCCGTACTGATCAAGGTTGGCCTCGGAGGACGACCGTTTATTGAGCTGCATGGTGCGGACCCTGATCCGCTTCCTGAGCTGCTGATGCGCGATGTCCTCATGTACGACAGTGGACGCATCGTCGCGGGTATTCAGGAAGTTGTGAGAGGTAGGAATGCCCGACTGCGGGTCAACGACTATGTCGTCTTCCTCCGGAATAATGGAGGGGTGATTGAAGTCTACGCGCGCCGACCGAACCGAAGGGTGCCCGTCCATGTATCGCGCGAGCGCCCCGATGCGGGCTGAACGCCTGTCAGAACGCTCAGAAACAACAAAGCGGCCATGAAGGCTGCCTTTTCTTTTGCACATTCAGGTAAGCATGGAACCTCCGGCAGGACTCGAACCTGCGACCAACGGGTTAGAAACCCGCTGCTCTATCCTCTGAGCTACGGAGGCACGGTCAGAGTGTACGGCGTGCAAACAGAGGCTGCAATCGGTTACAGGAATCACCGCCTCCGCCCCTTCCCATGTGCGGACTGATACACATCCTTCAGATGTCGGTTTGTGAGGTGGGTGTAGATCTGCGTCGTTGTAATGCTCGAGTGTCCCAACATCGTCTGGACTGCACGGATATCTGCGCCGTTCGTTAACAAATCTGTCGCAAAGGAGTGACGAATCGTGTGGGGTGTCACCGGCTTCATAATGCCAGCAGAAACCGCTGCACGCTTCACAACACGTTGCACAGAACGCGGCGTGAGCCGGCGTGAAGAATCTTCTGCTGCAGAAAACTTCTTTCGCTTCACCGCAGGCTGGTTCACAAACAGGGGAGCCAACGGATCTTCTCGACGCTTCAAATAGTCGCCGAGCCATTTTTTAGCCGTGGAAGATAGAAAGACTAAACGAATCTTGCCGCCCTTCCCGCGCACAGAAAACTCATCTTTGGACAAATTCACGTCATCACGATCCAAATCCGTCAGTTCAGACACGCGCAAGCCGGTCGAAAACAACAACTCCAACAACGCTTTGTCACGCCACTGACGCAGATCTTCTTCGTCTTCTGGTTCAGCTGTGACCAACAACCGCTCCAGCTCATCGGGCTCGAGGAAAACAACTTCCTGATCTGGGACATCTGAAAGCTCAATCTTTTCCGCAGAAAGTGAATGCACGTCGTTCTTCGCCAAATACTTCAAATACGACCGCAGCGCGATCACGTAGTAATTCTGTGTCCGCTTTCCTAAATAACTCCCATCTTTGCTTTCGAGACGATTCAGATGGAGACGAAACCGACGCACATCTTGCAAGGTAATATCTTCTGGGCGTTCTAATGCAGAAGCGGCCGCAAACGAACGTAAATAGTGATCGTAATTCCGAATCGTCAGCGGTGAATGGCCACGCTCAACCTCGCAGTATTCTAGGAAATCCGTGATCGAACGTTCGAGAGCATTTAGCATAGGAACAACTAGTCTATCAAAACAAAAGCGATTCATACTCACCCAAAGCAAACGCATCACACGAAGACCCTTGCATCACGCCTAAACCCTGCTATCCTACGAAGCACATAAGGCAATTTTGCCTTTCTCACGCCAAAACCGGCGCTTTCAGGTCTGTGTTCCTGAAACAAGCTGGTCCTGGCGCGCGTTTATTCGTTTCAACACGGTTCTATGTTGACCAAGCGCAAGAAGGATCATCTCATTAAGAAGTTCGGCACAAAGGCTGGAGACACAGGCTCTCCAGAGGTCCAAGTCGCCATTCTGACGGCTGAAATCGAGGATCTCGCCGGTCACCTCAAGATTCACCGCAAGGATTTCTCATCCCGTAATGGTCTTCTTGCAAAAGTTGTACGTCGCAAGAAGCTCCTATCCTACGTTGCGAATGAGGATATGGATCGCTACAACAAGATTACGGACGCACTCAAGATCAAGAAAATGTCGTTCAGCGGACCAAAAACCTCGCTGAAGTCCGACTCTCAGCTCGATCTCGAAGATGAGCCAGTAGTAGAAGGTGAAGAACCTGCTACAATCGAACAATGATGGATAAAAGCCGGCAGCCGGCGCAGCGCGTAGGGGTGTTCGTGGACACTCAGAACCTCTTCTACGCGGCAAAATACACCTACCAAGCCCGGGTCAACTTCGGG
>CAYJMK010000005.1:8053-14983 GCA_964371425.1 uncultured Candidatus Saccharibacteria bacterium | reverse complement strand
GAGACCGCCAACTGGTGCGTGCCATTGCGTACGGCATCAAATCTGAAGATGGAGACGAACAATCATTCTTTGAAGCGCTCGAGAAGCGCGGCTTCGACGTGAAAGTGAAACCACTACAAATTTTCTACGGTGGCGCCAAAAAGGGCGACTGGGACATTGGCATCGCCATGGACATCATGCGTCTTGCAGGCAAACTCGACGTGGTCATTCTCCTTTCTGGAGATGGCGACTTTGTCGACCTGCTCGAACACGCTGTTTCTCTTGGGTGTCGCACGGAAGTCGCGGCGTTTGGTGCGTCCTGTTCTCAGAAACTGCGCGAAGCAGCGCACGATTTCTATGAACTCGAAGGCAAAGACGATTATCTGATGCAAAAAGGAAAAGTCCGCGTCGTTTCTCGGAACGCGCCAGCCGGTTCTGGCTGGAAAGGTGGACTTCCACAAGCAGATGCACCTTCCCCATCCGTAGATCGGCTCGAACCTGGTGTGAAAGTAGAACGGCTGGAACCTGGCGTCGAAATTGTCCGACGAGGACCTGTCGCATCTGCAGGAACAGCAGGAACACCAAGAACGACGGCAAAAACACCGATTGTTCGCCGGTCAGCACCTGCTCGCCGTTCGCGCGGCAAGCGCCCTTAATCTGTTTTCACGGTTCACTTTTTAACTTCTCCACGTCCCGCTAAACCTTCGTGTGAGATGAGAGTTCTCTTCCGTGAAGAGGCCTGTCATCTCGGACGGAGGGGGAAGCAGGGGCAGATTGTATGCCCGTATCCGTCTCTACACAGATCGCAGGGAAAGACCTGACGATCGAAACCGGTAAGCTCGCCCTCCAGGCGAATGGTGCTGTCACCGTGCGTTATGGCGACACCGTTGTGCTCGCTACAGCCGTGTTGTCCGACAACGCACGTCCTGACGTCTCGCATTTCCCCCTAATGGTGGATTACGAGGAAAAACTCTACGCCGGTGGAAAGATCAAAGGCTCTCGCTTTATAAAGCGTGAAGGCCGGCCTTCTGACGAAGCTGTTCTGACGGCGCGCGTGATTGACCGTTCGTTGCGTCCACTCTTCCCCCAGCAAATCCGTGAAGACATTCAGGTGATTGTGACGGTGCTGTCTTACGACGGTGAGAACGACCCAGAAGTTCCAGGGTTGATCGCCGCGGTTGCCGCTGTCGCCATCTCCGACATTCCGATGGAAGTGATTGTTGGTGCCGTGCGCGTCGGCCGTATTGGTGGCGAATGGGTCATTAACCCAACCGTCACAGCACAAGCTAAGTCAGATTTAGACCTCTTCGTCACAGCGAGTCTCGAAAAGACCATTATGATCGAAGCAGGCGCAAAAGAAGTGAACGAAGAAGACATGCTGCAAGCGATTCAGTTCGCGCGCAAGCACATTCGTCCTGCGATTACGCTCGTAGAAGATTTGGCCAAACAAGTTAGCAAAGAGAAGCGAACGTTTGAAACGCCAGAACTCCCAGCGGAACTGAAGACGCGTCTCCAAACCGAATCGCAGCCCGTCTTTGAAGAGATTCTTTTCTCCGAAGCCAAAGCAGACCGCAAAGGTGGCTTGAAAAAGTTCATCAAAGAGATGGTGAAGAAGCTCGCAGAAGAGGATGCGAAGCTCGATAAGAGCCTCGTAGGAAACGAACTCTACGCCATGGCCGAGCGCTTTATCAGTGACAAGATTATTGCCACAGAAAAGCGTCCCGGTGGTCGTGCGCTCACGGAAATTCGGGCGCTTTCTGCAGAAGTGGCAGCGCTGCCACGGACACACGGAACGGGCTACTTCATGCGTGGGGAGACACAAGTTCTCACCGTTGCAACGCTTGGTGCACCTGGTGACCAGCAGATTGTGGACGGCATGAAAGTCGAATACAAGAAGCGCTTCATGCATCACTACAACTTCCCGCCGTACTCGGTTGGCGAAGTGAAGCCGTTGCGTGGACCATCTCGTCGAGACATTGGTCATGGTGCGCTCGCAGAAAAAGCGTTGGAACCGATGCTCCCAGACAAAGAAGCGTTTCCTTACACGATTCGTCTCGTCTCCGAAGTCTTCGGCTCGAACGGTTCGTCTTCGATGGCTTCAACATGTGGTTCAACCCTCGCGTTGATGGATGCCGGTGTGCCGATCAAGCGTCCCGTGGCCGGAATCGCGATGGGTCTGGTTTCCGACGAGAAAGGCAATTGGAAAGTCCTCACCGACCTGCAAGACTTGGAAGATGCAGAAGGGGGCATGGACTTCAAAATTGCCGGTAGTCGTGAGGGAATCACAGCGATTCAGCTCGACACCAAGACACACGGCCTCTCCGACGAAGTCGTCGCGCAGACGTTGACGCAAGCCAAAGCGGCACGTCTCGAAATTTTAGCTGTCATGACCAAGGCCATTGCGGAACCACGTGCGGATCTTTCTCCGTACGCTCCACGTATTACAGTCATCCGTATTGATCCAGAACAGATCGGCACGGTGATCGGTCCCGCCGGCAAGCAGATCAACGAAATCATCGACACGACTGGCGTTGATAGTATCGATATTGAAGACGATGGCTTGGTGATGATCACGTCTCTCAACGCGGAAGGGGCGAAGAAAGCGGAACAATGGATCAAAGACCTCACGCGCGACATTGCGATTGGGGAGACCTTCAAGGGGAAAGTGGTGCGCATCATGAACTTCGGCGCCTTTGTCGAATTACTCCCAGGTAAAGACGGCATGATTCACATTTCGAAATTGGCCAAGGTACGTGTTGGAGAAGTCACGGACGTCGTGAACATCGGTGACGAAGTCGAAGTGAAGGTCATCGAAGTCGATGAAATGGGTCGTACCAACCTCGCGCTGATCTCGAAAGGTGGAGTCGCCGTAGAAGACTTGGATATCAAACCTTCAGAAGACCGTGGACCACGTCGCCCAGGAGGCTTTAACGATCGAGGGCCGCGATAATGCAGACCTCGAAAGGAAGCGCAAAAAAAGAGGCGAATCTAACATCTCGCCATGTCCCAACGTCGGAAGGAACAGAGCACACATAATCGCAAGCAAAAAGTACGTTTTGCGATCCTGATATCTCTCATGCTTGTTGCGCTTCTCTCCGCGATTGGCTTTGCTGCGTGGTGGCGATTCATCCGGATCGAGCCGGTGACGTCCTTCATTCCCCGCGACCCCATTTCATTGGCGCTGATCAATATCAACGAAGCATCTGGTCAGGCCGCTCTGGTAAAAGATCTTGGCGAAGTGTTTGGAGATCGAGACTTTTTCTCGAATATCCTCCAAGACCTCATCCTGCCAAAAGGGGATCAATACGTCGACGTAAACAAAAAGGATATCAACGTGTGGTTCGGTTCTATCATTGCCATTGGGAAAGTGCGGGCAGCAGATCGCGCGATCGATGTGATCGTGGTGGATATACGTAATAAAGAGAAAGCACAGGAATTTGGAAATACGCTCGTCGGTAATCTTCGGAAAAAAGGGCGTCCCATCACGCAAGAAACGTTCCGAGGTCAGGTGATCACCAGTATCGGTGGTGAATCACCGATGCATTTCGCCATTCTACCGAACCATTTGCTTATTTCAGAACGTGCCGACGGAGTGCGCATCATGCTCGATACAGAACGTGGTCGGATTGCCTCGGTGAACACCATGAAAGAGTATCGCCGTGCACAGCGCCGGATCAAAAAAGCACAAAACAGTACTGTCTTTCTCATGGTTGATCTCATTGAAGTCATACGTCTGTTGCCGAAGCTTGGAACGCTGGTTGATCCTCAGTTACTGGCCGGTATTTTGCAGCGTGAAAACGTCCTTCATTTATTTGGATCCATTCAGGTTGAGCATGAAGGCGCAACGGTGAGTTTCTTCCTAGGCGAAGAATTAGGAAAACAACGTACTCCGGTGATTCGTCCACATCTTGCTTCGTTCATTCCTAAAGATGTTGTCTTTTATCTCGAAGCAGGGAATGCGCGAGAAACCATTGAAGGTCTGCTCTTTACAACTACGGGGGATAGCAAAGAAGGACAAGAAGAACGCGCTGCCATTTCTTACGCGTTGCGAACACAGTACGGTCTGCAATATAAAGAAGATCTTACTGACATCTTTGAGGGTCCCTACGCTCTTGCGCTTCTTCCAGCCGGAACAGAAGAACGATTACCAGCGGTCCTCTTGCTCGACCTTAAGAAAAACAACGATCACATTCCAGAAGTTCTTGGGAAGCTGGAACGCGTCCTGACAGATGCCGTCGATAAGAATTACCCAGACCCAACAGGACGAAAAGCAGAGTTCACGACACACCAAGTTGGGACAGAGACGTATCGGTTCTTAAATCTCCCAGACAAACTTCCTCTTGATCTCGCGGTGAAACAGATCGGTAAAATGCTCGTGATCACAACAACAGACGAAGCCATGAAAACCGTTCTGGATGCGCAAGTATTACCTGAAACGGCACGTCTGGGAGCTCATCCGCCATATACGGTGACACTCAAAAAAGTACAACGTAACAATCTAACGCGCGTTGTCTATATCGATACGCAAGACTTCTTACGACTCGCCGGTGCAGTGCGTGTATTGAATTACGCAACATTGGCAGATCCGTATAAAGTGCCAGATGAGTTCGTCGGAATTACGTGGCGCGAGCAAGCAGGAACAACCCTCCGCGGATTTCTGAATATCTTCTAGGGAGAATACACACGGCTGCCTCACGACGAGATTATTCATGCCACTATCGCTTGAAGCATCAAAAAAGAACATGCAACAGAAACCACGCGCAGAACAGAGTGCGTCGACTCCCATCTTTATTCGGAAGGAGAGCACACACGTGTCACCTGGAATCAAGCGTCCTCCCATCGAAGCCACGGCAAAGGGCCGTTCCATTTCTGATATTCGTCACGATACATCGCGAGCGCCTGTCAGTCGGCAAAAGGCGAAACAGACCTATAGAGGAAATCGTAAAGAGCGCATGGAGCGCCTCAGTATTGGAATCAGCGCTGTCATTTTAGCCGTCGCAGCAGGTGTCGTGCTCGGATGGTTTGTATTCGTCCAGTTGCTCATCACGGCGCCACACATCCTGTCAGCACTCCCAGCAACAACAACACTAGCTCTCTTCGTAGAAGATCCAGGGGCAGCGGCAACAATCGTGAATCGTCTTCCAAAAGAAACGCGAGATGATGCACAGCAGTGGCTGACGCGTTACGGTGTGAGCCAGGAATGGACGCAGCAGGTGCTACAAGCACCGCTCGCTGTGGGATGGATAGAAGGCAAAGCAGTGCCATTTGTAGTTGTGCAAGAAACAGAAGAAGTACAACGCGGACTTGAAACCCTACAAAAAACACAACACATCCAAACAGTCGCCCTCCCTGAAGATGGGGGCACGGCTTGGTCCCTCTCAGCTCAAGACGACGACACGCATCTTTATATAGCGGAGCAAGGAACCGTTCTCTTAGCAGCGACAGATCCTGGTACGCTCAGTCTTCTTGTGCGAACCGTGCGTAGAACAGTTCCTGCACTGAGCCAAAACGAAGCCGTCACAAACGTCCTCCGAAAACTCCCAAGAAAGAAAACCCTCACATTTGTGGCAAAACCCCCGTTTGTTTTTCCAGGATCAGATGCACTCCCGACTCTTTTACAACCTTCCACAACGCTCCCCGCGACGACAACGATCATTGGAGGGACTGTCAGACTTGAAGCCTCAAATATACAAGTCGAAATGTTTCTACCGACCACAGAAGTAACAACAAAGACAACAGCTCCGACGGATCTCACAGCCTTTTTGCCGACCGAAACGGTCGTTGCGCTCAGTGTCTCCGATATCAGTCAGGCTGTAACAGACATGACACAGACGACTCAGCCGAAGGACGTGGCAATAACACCACAACGAGAAATACTCGTAGATGCTGTAAATCAAGCGATGGAGCTGGATCTCCAAAAAGACCTCCTTCCAAAACTGGTAGGTCCGACGCTGCTCTTGGTAACCAAAACGGGAGAGGCACGTAGTTACGCTCTTGTAGCCAAAACAAACGCGCAAATGGACGATGCGTTCCTCAAAGCACGTGAGCAGGCGATTCTTGATCGTGCAGCGCGTGAACACCCCACAGAGCGCGAATTTACGCTCGACGATGGAACAAAAGCGCGCGAGCTCATTCCAGATACAGAGGCCTTTTCATTCGTTAGTGCAGACGAAGGAAAAACACCGATCCGTTCGTTGCAGGGCACGGGTATCGAAGGCGGGATCTCTTACACTCGCCTGGGAGATGTCCTCATCTTTGGAACAGATCGAGCAGTGGTTCAGGGAATCATTCAAGCGAAGCAGGGAGACCAGCGATTTACTTTGCCGCAAGCACTGAGAAACGCCAAAGGAGGAGCGTTTTTCTACGCGAATCTGGAAGATCAGATGAACGGTCTCTTACGTGATGTTCTACTAGAAGAAGAACCAGCACGTGACGGCGTATATCTACATGGCTTGATTCGCCAATAGCATTTGGACGTTCTGTATAAACGGGACTTGCGCGCTTGAGCAAGGCGGGCTACCACCAAGGAGGAGAATCTTGCTTTGTTAAGATGCGCATGCGCACCATCATCTCTATCGACATAGAAGGAACCGGCCTCGACCCGCACCGCGACGAGGTGATTGAGCTTGCGGCGGTGAAGTCGCAGGACGGAAAGGTGATCGCCACGTTTCAAGAGCTCGTAAAGCCAAAACAATCGATTCCATACGCCATTCAAGCGCTAACCAGTATTTCAGATGAAATGGTTCGAAATGCGCGCTCGATTGACGAAGTTCGGCCAGATTTTGAAGCGTTTCTAGGCGATGGGATTCTTCTCGGGCACAACGTTGCGTTCGATATTGGTTTCCTGTCGGCAAAAGGCTTTCACCTGGAAGACCGCGATTCCTACGACACCTGGAAGCTTGCAACGCTCCTGCTACCACACGCGTCTTCTCATAGCCTCGAAATCCTCAC
>CAYJMK010000005.1:3608-8043 GCA_964371425.1 uncultured Candidatus Saccharibacteria bacterium | reverse complement strand
TCTTTCTCCTTGAGCGGGAGATCCGCATGCTGCCTCTTGAACAGATCAAAGCGGTGACGCAGCTCGCAGAACGCTCGCACTGGTCGATTGCAGACGTGTTTGCCCACGTTCTAGAATCGTTACCGGAGCATGCAAAGAAGGCCGCACCCACCAAAAAGCGCAAAACGAACACCCAGGAGGTCGATCCATCGCTCGCGTCGATCGAGCATCGGTTTGCAGACGAGCGTCGAGTCAAGAACACCCCAATAGGACCTCTCACAGAGTTCCAAAAAGGTCTCGAACAGCAGATCGAGCAAGGATTCACGGAAGGAGGCACAACACTTGTTGAGGCAAGCGGTATAGATCGTCTTGTCCCTCTTGTTGCCGCTTGCCGAACGCTTGCGGAGAAAAAAGAAGGAATGATCCTTGTAGCATTTCCAGATCCGCGTCGCCTTGAGCGAGCAGCATTTCACCAGAATCCCTCGTCAGCATCGTCAGGACAGACAAGCAAGCAAGAGGCCGTTCTCGAGGCGCCCGAACGCTACGTCTGTCTGCGCTCCGTAGAACAGCTCCGCAAGCGAAAAGGTCTCACAGAAGACGAACTCCACACCCTTGCTCGCATCCTTCTATGGGTTCCTGTGCTTCGTGATGGGCGATTCTCAGAAATCGGACTCTCAGGCCGACCCGCATCGCTCGAATATGCGTTATCCGCTGCAGCGAGCGGCTGCGGAACGGCCCATGCCGAAACGGAGCAGGGCATCGCGGGCTGTCCCTGGCCTCAGGCACTCGCACAGGCAGAAAAGGCGCACCTAGTTTTTGTGAGCCATGAACTCCTCGTACGACTTCCAGAGGAAGTGAAGCGTGTGCCCTTCTTGGCGATAGACGAATCAGAAGCACTTCCACACATCCTTTCTGAACGACTGACACGTCGCTGGTCGTCACTCCGAGCACGGCAAGCAGTGCAGCAAGCATGCAGCGGACATGAACAAAGTGCACAGGAACAAGAAGCAGAACAGCGCCTTCTCGAACGCATCGAGCTTTTCTTCGGGCTGGTTGGAGCCGAAGCGGCCCACGAGCGCAGTCCAGATGAACGCAGTGGAACGTGGTCAGCACGAATCACAAAAGGGTTCCGTCTCTCAGGAACCTACTGGAAGCTCGAAAAAGCAGCCGAAAATCTAGCGGTAACACTTGAAGAGGCAGCTAGAAAAGCACATACACCAGAAGATGGTGCGGGACTGCTCGATTGTGCGGCATTTTTAAGAGAAGTTTTCATCGCAGAGCCATCAGGAAACGTCTCTTGGATCGAAATGCGTGATCACGGTCGTGTTGGAGTTGCCCAGGCACCCATTCATATTGCTCCACTCCTCCAGGAAGTGCTTTGGACAGCGGAACGGAAGGCTTCCGTGCTTGTTGGTGATGTCCTTTTTGAGAATGGCGACCCTGAAACAGCCTTCTATCTCCGTGATCAGCTCGGCCTTCCGCCAGAAACACATCAAGAACAGGCAGCATCGTCGCTGCTCCCAGCAGAAGTCTTCATTCACACAGAAATCCCAGAGCCGGGACAGCCGGGCTATGCCAAAGCGCTTTCCAAGCAGGTCGCGCTCGCAGCAGAAGGAAAGACAGGGGGCGTTGTTGTGCTCACAACCTCCCAAACCACCGTCCGTGCGATCCATCGGGATATTGCGCTCTCCCTCCAGGAAAAAGGGATCCGAGTCGTTGGTCAGGGGGTGACCGGTGGTTTTGCAAAGGCACGTGACCTCTTCAGAGGCGCCGATGGGTCCGTAGTCTTTCTTGGGGGGATGGAAGCATGGTCTCGAGTGGATTTCCCTGCGGGGAGCGTTCGGACGCTCATCATTGCCCGGTTGCCATTTGGGGCACCAAGTCGGCCTCTTGCCACTGCGCGAAACGAATGCTACCCACCAAACCAGGTCTTCCTGAAGGAAAGTCTCCCTGAGGCACTCCTTCTGTATCGTCGAGGGATTGAACGCATGCTCCAGGCACACCATCCAGACGGGGTCCGCATCATCCTCTTCGACGCTCGGGTCAAAACACGAGACTACGGAGCGGGGTTCTTAGACGTCCTTCGGTCTTACCCATCCGAAGAAGGAGACGAGAAGGCTGCCGAAGCGTTCATGGGGGATAAAGGGGATAAATAATGTGGATAAACTGTGGAATTGTGGATAACTAGTGTGGAGAAAGAAAATAAAAGCTATCCACAGTCAAGCGTAGAATGAGGAGGATAAAGAGGTGGATAGAATAAGAAAAGGGCTTGGTTAAAAGGAAAAAAACTATACACACTTATGATTTGCAAATGGTTGATAAGACTGTCAAACCGTGATAGAATCTTCCCAGAACATTAACAACTAAATAGCTTCCTCATTCCTGCCCGGCAATGCCTGGGCGAAGAATCACGCACAACGCTGTTGCGCAGAACCTGTTGCAGGAAAACGCCATAGAGACGCATGGCAAGAGAACGAAGGGCATGACCTTTCGTGCATTTTGTTCTCTTGCTGTTCGTATGAGAGTCGGTCACTCTCGCAAAACACACAAAACTGTTGGGATGGGTGCTCCAAAATAGAGCCCTGTACCCGTAGAATGGCAAGAGAAGCAGCATACCTGACCGGGTGTGCAAATTGCACCTTCCAGAGTCAAGTGGCGTCGATCTACGTCTTTGTTCGCCGGTTTACGGGGAACGAAGCGTGGTAGCCGCAAGGCTCCGGGGTGTCGAATCGCTCTAAAAATCTTTTTATGGGGCGCATTCGCGCCCCTCATAAGACCCCCATTCGTGGGGGTTTTGTGATGGAAAAATCTTTCTGAGACGCTTTACATGCTCTATACTCAATGCAGCTGTTTCGGATTTTGTTATCTACGCCTATGGACAAAGCTTTCCTCGCAGAGATGCAAGCTCGCCTCGAAAAAGAACGGACAGAACTTGAAACAGAGTTGAAACATCTTGGATCGACGCATGCAGGTCCGGACGCAGTCTACGTCGAGCGTGGCTCGGATGAAGATTCAAACGCACAAGAAGTGACCGAGTTCCAAGAAGACTTGTCGCTTGAGGCATCGTTGGAAATTTCACTGGGGGAAGTGAAAGAAGCGTTGAAGCGCATGGAAGATGGAGCCTACGGAATCTGCGACGAATGTGGAAAGCCGATTGCTGAAGAGCGGCTGAAGGCACTTCCACGCGCGACGCGCTGTCTTTCGTGTGAAAAAGGCTGAAAGAGAAGAGGGGTCGGTGAAGCGTTTGAAGAACGTGCTCGGGCCGTTCGCACTCTTTTTTGGCGCGCTCGCGCTGGATCAAGCATCAAAATATGCGTTCGAAGGTGTGCAAGCACCTTCGCCTCAACCCCTTTTGTTTTTCGCGGAAGAAATAAATTATGCCTTCGCGTTTAGTTTGCCGTTCCGGAGTAGTCTTTGGTTCGTGGGTCTTGGTTTCTTTGCGGTTTTGCTCACGGTGTTTCTTTGGAAGACAGGACTGAAAGGGCTTATAGTGCGTTTTGGACTCGCACTGCTGCTCGCTGGAGGGGTTGGTAATGCACTAGACCGGCTCTTGATAGGGGGCGTGCGGGATTTCATTCAGATTCGTGACCTGGCCGCCTTCAACCTTGCGGATATCTGGGTCTTGCTAGGGTTGCTACTTCTTGCTTACCGTGAATGGGTGAGTGAAAAAGAGAAGAAGATGACACCGTCTCCCTAGGCGCGCTGAAAAACAGAGAGGAAAGAGCGGGGCAAACAACAAGGCTCGTTTTCTTTTACGCAAAAACGACATGCCCGCCACCGCCATCACCACCACACCGCACGGAATCTCCGCAAAACGCGTTGATGTCGAAGCGGGCGTCATGCCAGGACTACCAGAATTCCGCATCGTTGGATTGCCAGATACCTCGGTGCAAGAATCTCGAGAACGCATCCGACACGCCATCAGACAAGCCGGAGCAAAATTTCCAGATACAAAAGTCTTGATCAATCTTGCGCCGGCCGCGTTGCGGAAAACAGGTGGTCAGGCGGATGTGGCTATCGCCATCGCAATTCTACGTGCCTCCGGGCAACTTCCGCTTCCAGAGAACGGGAAAGACATGGTCCTTCTGGGCGAACTGTCTTTAGCGGGTAGTGTGCGGGGTCAGCCAGGCGCGCTCGCGTCAGCACTGTTCGCTGCGCAAGAAGGCATTCAAGAAATTATGGTGCCAGCAGAGCAAGCTCAGGAAGCGGCGTTAGTGCGAGACGTGCGCGTGTGGCCAGCGCAGAGGCTCGCGGACGTGTTGAAGCACCTAAGAGGAGAAGAGACGCTGCCTCACGTAAAGACAGATGGAGCCGTTCCCATAACGCAACCCACAACAGAACTCGCGTTCATTCGTGGGCAGCAGTCGGCAAAACGCGCCCTTGTGATTGCAGCGGCTGGAGGACATAGTCTTCTGATGGTTGGTCCACCAGGCAGCGGCAAAACGCTGCTCGCACG
>CAYJMK010000005.1:0-3598 GCA_964371425.1 uncultured Candidatus Saccharibacteria bacterium | reverse complement strand
TCCTGGGATGAAGCGCTGGAAGTCACACGCATCGAAGGGGCGGTGGGCGCCGTGAATCCTCTACAACCACTGATTGGCCGCCGGCCATTCCGTCATCCGCATCACACCGCTTCTTCCGCAGCACTCACGGGCGGCGGAAACCCGCCAAGGCCTGGTGAAGTCACACGCGCTCACCGCGGCGTTCTCTTCTTAGATGAACTTCCAGAATTCCCTCGTCAAACACTAGAAGCACTGCGGCAGCCACTAGAAGATGGCGAGATCAGTTTAGCGCGTGCAAAAGAAAGTTGGACCTATCCGTCGCGCTGCATGCTGGTTGCTGCCATGAACCCGTGTCCGTGCGGATACGCAGGCGAAGCAGATGGGGCGTGCTCCTGTGCGGCGGGGAAGCGGGAGCGGTACAGGTCAGCGCTCTCAGGGCCGCTCATGGATCGGATTGATCTCGTGGTCCATGTCCCACGTGTTCCAGCGGGGGCTTACATTTCCGGAACAGTAAGTGCACCAGAAGAAGGATGTAGCACAGAAACAGCACGCGCCCAGGTAGCTCAGGCCCGAGAGAAACAAAAGGCGCGCATGAGGCATACGGGTGTCAGGACAAATGCGGAGCTTTCAGAACAACATCGAACAGACGTGCTCAAACTGACATTCCAAGAAGAAGATTTTTTACGGGAAGCAGCAGACCGCTTAAGACTCTCTGCAAGAGGCATGGCGCGCACGGTCAAAATCGCCAGGACGATTGCAGATCTCGCGGGAACAGATGTCATCAGCACGCAACATCTTGCGGAAGCGTTGCAATTTCGCCGGCCAGCCGTTTAAGAACAGGAAGAGAAAACAAAACCCCCTCTTGCGAGGGGGCTCTGTCGCCTGAACGCTCATGGAGCCGCATGCGAGCGGTGCCAGCATTACTGCTGGTAACCAATCGCACGGGCTCGGGCGAGGACAAGGTTCACGTACGCCTGGGAGTGGTTATAACGATACAACGCATTCCGGACGTCACCGCGAGCCGCACCGTTCGCCGTGAGATAGTGAGCGGCACCGAAGATTGCATCATCCACGTCGTGGATGTTCGCAACTCCGTCACCGTCACCGTCGACACCATACGCTCGCCAGGTCGGAGGCATAAACTGCATCGGACCCTGGGCACCTGCGTACGATTGGATGGCCGTATCTCCACGACGGTTCGTCTCGGTCAAGTGAACCGCGGAGAGAATCTCCGTTGGCACACCGTACCGTTCCGACGCCGCAAGGTAGATGCGGTCAAACCCGGTTGTGTCGACAAGGTTTCGGCTACGCTCAAGCTTCTTCATGCGTACAATATCCTTTTTCAAGGACTCAATACGCGCTGCCTCAGCATCACGCTCCTGACGGATATCATCCGCGAACAATCCGTGACGCGCCAAGAACTTGAAGGGCGCCAAGGTGTACGTGGAAGCATCGTCAGAAGCAGGAAGCGTAAACAGGTTCGAAAGCGAGAACGAAGTCGTTTCAGACGTTTCGATTTTCGAAGGTACAGAGGAATCTGTCTGGGCGTACGCCGTGCCGGCTACGAGCGGGAGCGCAAGCGCAGCCGCAAGGAGGGCGATCGGGTAGATACGCATAAGATGACAGGCGTAGGACAGGATTTTGCCTCTTCCAAGGCTTGTGCGGGCCTTTTGGTGGAAGAAGGATGCTGCATCGGCGCTTCTGCCGCCTTCCGGCAACAGGAGAACCTTTCGCAGCACACGAGGAGCGCTTTTAAGCTCTAATAACACAAAAGAAGGCCGTTGCCTTCTTACCTGTTCTACCTAGCCACCTTAGCATCTGAGACAAAAAATGTCAATGCTTTTAGAGGAGAAAAGCGCTTGTCTAAGCCAAAGCAAAACCCGGGCAGATGCCCGGGTTCGCTCTCATCTACTAAACGCCGAGCGTCTAGTAGATGTACCCACGAATGACCCCACTACGGTTACTTAAGGTTCGACGGGACGTGATTCCAAAGCCCTTATAGTTCATTTCCGTGACAGTCACTTGGTCGCCGTTGACGGCCTCGACGTAGGCCACGTGACCCCACCAAGACTCATTTGTAACAAGGATAGAACCAACAGCCGGGATACGACCCGTCGGGCGGCCCTGAGCACGCGAGTTAGCGAGCCACTGGTTGGCATTTCCACGCCATGTCACATCACCACGCTTTTCAGCAACGAGCCAAGTACACCAACCCCACGGGAAGCGGTTTCCAACACGGCTTTTCGGAATCACCACGGAAGGAGGAACTACACCACTGTTGGCAGACGAGCCGGACGACTCAGACGAACCGCTTGAAGCAGATCCGCCACCAGAAGAGCGGCGAGCAGCAAGCTGTGGTCGTGGGCGAGCACCCAAGAAGTCATCGCGCTTACCGTTCTTCACGACCAGGATGTGGCCAGCCTCAAGATCTTCCGGTGTCACGAGACCATTCGTCTCCATGATCGATGCTTCAGATACGCCCTGGCGGGACGCAATCCCAGACAATGTCTCTCCCGCATCAACACGCTCGGTTGAACCAGAAAACGGAAGAATCGTCAGGTTTGTTCCAGCCCTCACAATGTCATCCGCGTAAATCTTGTTCTCCTGGAGGATCGTCGCTACGTCAATCCCAAACTTTTGGGCGACACCAGACAAAGACTCCCCACCCTGGACTTGATAAGGGAACGGCTCCGTCCGTGCCTTCATATCAGAGGCATCAGACGACCCAAGTCCCTTCACAAGGGTGTCACCACCAATAGAAGGAATCGCAAAGGGGTCCGTCAAAGACACATCCGTCGATTCGGCAAGAACAGCGATGTCATCCGTCAAGGAACCTTCAGCGCTGGCAGCACTTGCCACCGCCAAAGAAGACGGGACATAGGAGTCAGGTACAGTTTCGCGGGAACCCTTAGCGGTCACAATCTCGTAGCGGTCCTGTTCAGGGAACACCAAACGAGCAAGGACGCTGCGCTGAGAGGTAACAACCTCATCTTGGGTCTTAGCGTACACATTCATGCTCGCCATCAAAACACCAAGAGCCAGGACGGATCCGTGCAAAAGTAACCGACTCCGTCGCGACGCAATCGTCTTGAGGAGGAGGCTGATAGATGCAGTTGTCGTTTTAGCCAGCGTTTGGAACGTCTGGCGATCGATCTGAACTTTTTGCTGAGTCGGCTGCCTCATCCCACTTGTTTCCAAGCGGGAGGATGAGAGAGGCAGGAGTGCTGGGAACGTCGCGATAAGCGATGTTCTACCTTCCGAGGGTGACCAGTTCAAGAAGACACAGCGAGTCACGCGCAATCCCCCGGGTGGTCTGGCAACGAGCCAGAGCATTAAAAATAACCCTTTCGGGTTTACTGGGCAGAAGGATAGCAGAGGGGGAGACGGCGTCAAGGGGAAAACAGGGATTTAGGCTTATAAAAGGGGAAAAACATGTGGACAGCTCGCACGAAAACAGACAAGAAAAGCCCTAAAACGGTGTGCTACACTTCGCCGCATGTCTGACACCCCGGAACGCAACCAGGGCCTCTTAACGGGCCTCAACCCTTCTCAACGGCAGGCTGTTTTGCACGAAATAGGACCGATGTTGGTGTTGGCAGGAGCTGGTTCGGGAAAAACG
>CAYJMK010000004.1:6031-18859 GCA_964371425.1 uncultured Candidatus Saccharibacteria bacterium | reverse complement strand
GTGACCATAAAAGAGAGCCGCAATAAACGCTGTCGAAAACGCATCTCCTGCACCGGTACGTTCAACCGCTTCAAGCGGATACGCTTCTTGGAAAAACAGCTCCATCCCATCGAATGCATAAGCACCAGCCATCCCATCTGTGATCACAACCATGCCACGGACTTCTTTCTTCAAAAGCCGGAGAAGATCAGGAATTTCCGAAGGCGCATTTCCATTGGCCAGTAATTGAGCTTCCTCTTTGTTCAGAAAAAGAACGTCCGTGACCGCAAGAACAGGACGCAATCCCTCTAAACCCACCTTCAATTGGTGTGTACCAGGATTGAATCCAATCTTTGTCGCACCCGCAGCCGCCAGCTTCACAACACCCTCATGCATCGGCTCAAATCCTTCACCCATGGATGTGAGATAGAGCCACGTTGGTGCTCCGATATCAGGGAACACATATGTCCGCGGGAGGTGATAAATCAGAATCGTGCGCTCGGCCCGGAAATTCAAGATAACCGAATAGTTCGATTCCTTGCCGACATCTGTTGCAATAAAATCGGACGCAACCTGTTCAACATCGAACTCAGCACGAATGTCTCGGGCAATACTGTCGTCCCCCGTAATGGTAGAGAGAGCGGTCTGCATCCCAAGACGCGCGGAACCAATCGCGTTGTTGGCAGCGTTTCCACCCGTGAGCTTATGAACACTCTGCACCGGAATCTTATCTGCGTAGCGAAGCGTTAAGACGCACGCATTTTTATCGATGTCACAAAGCACGTTTGCATCCTCGAGACCAACAAAAACATCTTGCGTTGCGTCCCCAACAGAGATCATGTCGAAGGTCTTCAAGTCCATACGTACAATTTCTTAATGCTTCGCGAATGCGCGTGCCGCCGCCACAACCGCTTCCGCGGTCATCCCATATTTGGTGAGCAATGCTGCCGGCGTTCCCGACTCGCCAAACGCATCCGGCATCCCGATCCGCTTGATCGGCACCGGAAATCGTTCGGATAAACACTCTGCAACTGCACTCCCCATCCCTCCGTGGATTTGATGTTCTTCAATGGTAACGACACGACCCGTTTTGTGAGCGGATGCTTCGAGTGTCTCGCCGTCTATCGGCTTCACGGTATGAAGATTAATCACTTCAAGAGAAAGTTCGCCTTCTAACATCACAGCCGCCCGAAGCGCTTCGTGCACTAACGGCCCGCACCCAACAACCGTCACATCCGTCCCCTCACACAACACCTGCGCTTTCCCAATGTCGAATGGTGTCTCCAAAGTCGTAAAAACAGGCGTCTTTTCACGAGCAAATCGAATATAAACAGGCCCGTTGATGGCATAAGCAGCTTCCGTCGCTTTCTTCGTCTGAGGAGCATCACAGGGTACTAAAACAGTCATACCAGGCAGGACTCGTGTCAAAGCGATATCTTCCATAGCCTGATGTGTCGCACCGTCAGGGCCGACAGAAATGCCCGTATGCGCGCCGCCAATCTTCACATTCGCACGGTTGTAACAGACGGAAATGCGCACTTGATCCCAACATCGCCCCGGAACAAACACGCCGTAGGAAGTCACAAACGGAACTTTTCCTTCCATCGCCATGCCGGCTGCCAACACCATCATGTTCTGCTCGGAAACACCGGCTTCGACAAATCGTTCTGGAAACGCCTTCTGGAACATCTGTGCTCGTGTTGATTCAGACAAATCCCCACACAACACCACAACATCTTCGTGTGCATCCCCAAGTGCAACAAGTCCCTGACCAAAGCCATCGCGGGTCGGAATCATTTCCGGTTTTGCACGTGCTTCCACAATGCCGGAGACAAGACGTAACGATGCATTCAAAGAAGGCATACGACTATTCGCAGTCAGAACAGATCAACTTACCGCCCAACGACCGCAGCTGACGCAACGCTTCTTGCGCCTGTTCCTTGTCCGGCGGTTTTCCATGCCACTGATAATCCTGTTCCATGAAATCAACACCTTTCCCCGGAATTGTGTGCAAGATAATCGCCATAGGCCGCTCAAAAATGGCACGCGCTTCTTCAAGCGCAGCAATCGTTTCACGGATGTTGTGACCATCGATATCTTCTACAAAGAATCCAAACGCCTCCAATTTGTCGCGCAACGGTTCCAGTGGCATCACGTCCTCCGTATAGCCATCGATCTGAATGTTATTGCGGTCAATCACGTAACAGAAATTCGCCAAGCGCTTTCCGCCTGCGAACAAAAGCGCTTCCCATACAGAACCCTCGTTCAGTTCCCCATCCGAACCAAGCACATAGGTCATGTGTTTCTTCCCATCCAGCCGAGCCGCATAGGCCATCCCCACAGAAGCACCCACACCTTGCCCAAGCGATGCACACGCGAACTCAATACCAGGTAAATCCATCCGAGAAGGATGGCCTTGTAAACGCGTTCCCAATTTTCGCAATGTTTTCAGCTCTTCAACAGGAAAATACCCCGCACGAGCCATCGCGGCGTAGAGAATCGGACACAAATGCCCCGCAGATAAAACAAATCGGTCCCGCCCATCCCAGGTTGGCTTGAGAGGATCATGGCGTCGCTGCGCAAAAAAGAAGGCAGCAAAGAAATCTGCTAACCCGAGCGGTCCAGCCGAATGGCCCGAGCCTGCCTCAACAAGCATGCTGATTACATCTTCGCGCAACTGCTGCGCAATATTCTGCAGCTCTTCCAGAGAACGGGTAGGTGCAGCCATGGATCAAGAACCGACGGACGCGCTCCGTGGTTCGTTTAAGAATTTCTCGAGCAACAAAATCTGGCCTTCTGTTTCCTTTTTGATCTGTTGCAAAATCTCCTTCTCAACACAGATGTGAGAGAGGTCGGAAACGGTATGTTCTTCAATTCTCAGGATATCCTGAAGCTTCTCTTTCAAGAGGACCAGAACAGCGTCATTGCAGGTCTTGGAGGCGTCGGACATCAGCGTTCAGTGAGGCAAGCTGCACGACAGGGCTGCCGGCAGAAAAATAACTTCCAACAGCAAGATCTTCGGCCCCAGCCTGCACCAATGCTGCAGTAATCCCAGGCCGAACACCGCCATCGACTTCGATCAGTATACCAGGAATGGCTTCTTTCAGGCGCCGAACCCTTTCCACAGTCTCAGGCACAAACGCTCGACCCGAAGCACCCGGATGAACCCCCATCAACAAAACAGCATCAACAGCTGTCGCAACAGGAAAAACGGCTTCCAGAGGTGTTTCTGGGCTCAAAGCGATCCCAAGCTGCTTCACGCCAAACGAGCGAGCTTTCTGAATGGCCGCAGGAAGGTCAGTCACGGCTTCAATATGGAAAAACACGCGCTGTGCACCGGCTTCTAACCAAGCAGGAATCACCGTAAGCGGATCGGAAACCATCAAATGCACTTCAAATGGAACAGGCGGCTGAAGAGCAGCCACAAACGCAGGCGTTGCGAACGTAGGAGGATCTGGCAAAAAGTGGCCGTCCAAAATATCGATCTGCACCATCGGAACCTCGGGATGCTTCAGAAATGGTCGCACCTCAGAAAGTCGCGCCTGAAATGCCACTTCGTCATGCGCCAAAATGGTTGGCAGAAAACGGATCACGAGCGACGTCGATCAAGCTCAGCCAATTCCGCAATCCGCCGGCGATGTCGTACCGCTTGCGAAAACGAAGATTGTAAAAACGAACGAACAATCCGTGTCGCTTGTCGGAACGTCAAACGCTCAGCGGCCAAACAAAGTACATTGGCATCGTCATCATTCCGAGCCGCTTGAGCCGTCCATGCATCCGCAGCTAACACCGCCCGCACGCCTGCAATTTTGTTGGCAGCCATGCACGCACCTGCACCAGATCCACACAAAACGATACCAAATGAGCCCTCTTCTTCCCTCACTCGTTCTGCAACGGCCGCAGAGATCTTCGGATAATCGTCTTGCGGATCGAGTTTGGCAGGTCCGAGATCGTTTAAAACAAGACCACGACGCTTACCCAAGTACGTCGCCAAACGATTCTTGAAGGCGAATCCTCGATGATCAGCTCCGAGGAAAACCTGCATAAAACATGAAGGATAGCGGAAACCTTACACCGAAAGACCCAGCAATTCAGCAATTTTGACTTGATCAAACCCAACCACAATCTGATCTCCAATCGCACTCACCGGCACACCAAGCTGACCAGATTTCTGAACCATCTCATCACGAGCGACTGTGTCCGCAGCTACATTCTTATCTTCGAACGCAACGCCCTTTTCTTTCAGAAAGTCCTTCAGTTGATGACAGTAGGGACAGGTTGGGGTGGAGTAAACAATCACGGGAGACATAACGAACCATTACAGCTTTTTGAGACCGTCGGGGTCTGGCTTGAGGGTAAAGAGAAGCGTTGAACCCACCACATGCACGCGATCATCTCCAGAGACGCGTGCATAGACGGATGTTCCGGTGTAATCACGATCACCCAGTTCCAGTTTTTTCTCTCCTTCCGGCAACCGTAGTGTCACGGTTACGGCAGGAGTCATCAACCCATATTGCGCGGGATCTCCCGGATCAGACAAAGGTGTGTCAGCAGAAACGAGGGCTGAAAGAGCGGAAAGCATCTCCTCCATTTTCTCAGGTCGCGCTTCAGCCTCAAACGGCTGTTTCATCTTCCAAACATCACCTTCATGAACCATTTCAACTGTTTTCCCATCGAACACAAAGACAGCAGACTGAAGAGTGGCCTTATCGAAGGTCAGAACGGAAACTTGTTTTGGATCAGCAGGTTTATCCTTTGCAAAACGATCTCGCAGCAACACAAACGCAAGAAGCCCAGCAAAGACAACCAGAAGGACAACCGTTGTGAGAAACGAGCGTTTCACGACCATATCCGTCGACTTAGGATGTGCGCTTTCGGCGCACCACAAAAGTCGCAATCCCTGCGGCAATCGCAAGCCCTGGCAACCCAGCAATCAACGTCCAGAAAATCACATCACCCTGCGCCTTCGTGAAGGAAACGATCCGTGGCTGCGTATCTTTTGGACGAATCGAGATTAAATCATCTTCATCCGCAAGCCAGCTGACCGCATTTAAGAACAAATCTTGGTTGAGTGGGTTGACCTGCATAAACAGGTCAATAGCGAAGTCGGAGTCGCCCAACACAACCAACCGTGGCTTCCCAGCCAAACTCTGCCCTTCTTGCTCTGCAACCGGTTCGATAGCGACACCCATCGGAACAGGCCCGGTTGTATCATCCGGACCCTTGGAAACCTGTGCAGACGCACGATCCATCTCGAGCCACGAAGCATCAGAAGAGCGTGCCAACACAGATGACTTGAATCCTGCAATAGGTGCATCCGCTTCTCCCACACCACTCGTTCCCGCGAAAAATCCGTTTCCGAGATCTTCCGTGATCTGATGCGATTCCCATTTCTGGACCACAGGAGACTGCACATCGAGAACATACGCCTTCGGATCGATGACCGTCCCCTCTTGATGCTTGGCGCCATACTTCGCGAGCAGACCATCAAAATCAGTGAAAAGAATCTGCGTTTCACTCGCTGGGTCAACCATGAGGAACAAACGGCCTCCCGCATCAACATACTTCGTAACCTTGTCGACTTCATTTCCCGCAAAGCGATTTTGTGGACCAGCAATGACCAGAACATCAGTCCCCTCAGGAATATCTTCACCAAGAAGAGCAACGGTCTTGACCTCATACCCCTCACCAGTCAAGAATTGGTTCAGAGAAGCATAACCGTTCTGATCTTGAGCAAGCGGATCTTTCTCACCGTGTCCCGTCACAAAGACAACCGTTCGTTTGCGGTCGCGCGTAATTTTGACAAGCCCACGCGTGAGATCCGTTTCTGTGGTTCCAATCACGGATTCTTGACGATCCCCCTTCACGAACACCAACGTCCCTTCACGCGTAACCGTGTACTGACGTGCGAGCGCTGGAGAGCGCTGCGGATTAACAATTTCATAGGTCAAATAACCGTTCGAATGTGTGCGATATTCTTCAAGTAAATTCTGAACAGAGCCCGCGTTTGGATATTGCGGGGAATAGAAGCCTAACACTTTAATATCTCCATCGAGGTCTTGGAGAACCTTTCGTGTCTGACCGGACAGAGAAAACTGACGATCTTGGGTTAAATCGATACGCCAAGAGGAAGCCCCCCGGTAAGCGAGAACATTCAAAATGATCAAAATACCAAGGAGAGAAAAAACAGATGCAGCAAAGGCAGAGCCAAACGCCGCCTGACGCTTTCCAAGAACACGCGTTGTGTGATGGGCTGCTTTCCCAGAACCAGCACGCGCAGCAGAAAAGAGATCACGAAGCTTTGTCAGAGAAGCAGGACGATTCGCATCGTCTGCTTTGCGGTTTTGATGATCCGACATCAGAGGTTTCTTGGCGTCCATACAATTCCAGGTCAGCTATTTCCACTTCCGAACCTCCAACACCTTCACGGTGCAGAAAAGCCAGAAGGTCGTGAACGAGAGATAGAAAAGAATGTCTTTGACATCGATCACGCCACGCAGGAGATCATCCAAATGCGTTCGGAGAGAGAGGTAGGAGATCACACTTGAACTCGCACCAGAAACAGTTCCAGCCAAGGCATCAATCGCCCAAAAGAGAAGGAGGAAGGCAAAAGAAAGGACAACGGCAATAATCTGATTTTCTGTGAGAACAGAAGCAAACGTTCCAAGAGCGAGAAAAGCGATCCCAATAAGAAGCACACCAAGATAACCTGAAAGAAGTGGGTACAGATCCGGATTCCCATAACGAAATAACACCGCAGCAAAAACAGCCGTTGGAATCAGCAAGATCAACAGATAGGCGACCGCGGCAAAAAATTTTCCAAGGACAAAGGAGGTATCTCGGACTGGGCGTGTCAAGATGAGTTCAAGCGTTCCAAGTTTCTTCTCTTCCGCGAAGAGACGCATCGTGATGATGGGCGTGAGGAACAACAGCAACACCGTCATGTTCTGGAAGGTTCCTTCCATAGACGCTTCTCGGTACGTAAAGAGAAGCGCAGCGTGGAAAAAGCCAGCAAGCACCAAAAACAAAGCCAATACCACTGTCCCAACCGGAGACGTGAACATGGCGCGCAGTTCGCGCATGAGAACAGCGGAGAGAATATTCAAAGAGGGTGGAATCCGCATAAGATCAACGGGAGGTCTTGGTAGAACCAGTCAGCTTCGCGAAGACTTCTTCAAGATCGACACTTTCAACGCGCACTTCGATCAGAGAAAGACCTGCTTCAACAACCGCCTTAGAAACCGCCGGACGCAAGTCAGTTCCCTTTGCCGCATCAACCGTAAAATCAAACGTATTGCCAGCTGCCTCGCCGGTGCTTGTGACGGGTCGAGAAACAGCCACAGCTCCAGGAATCGCCTTCAAAACCTCCTCAGCACGATCAGCAGCTCCCTGGATACGAACATGGACACGTTCAGAACCAACGGTTTCTTTCGTAAGACGCTCAGGCGTGTCTGATGCAACAATCTTACCGTCATTAATAATAACGACGCGGTCACAAACTTCGGCGACTTCTTTCAAAATATGTGTCGACAAAATAACGGCGCGCCCTTTTTCTTTGCCAAGACGACGAATGAGCTGCCGAATTTCGATGATCTGGTTTGGGTCTAAACCAACGGTCGGTTCGTCCAGAATGAGCAGGTCGGGATTCCCAATAAGCGCCTGCGCCAACCCGACGCGTTGACGATACCCACGTGAAAGCTTCTTAATCGTTTTGTTGGCAACCTTTGCCAGCCCACACGCCTGAATAATCTCTTTCACATGACTATCGCGCTCTTTCGCTGGAACACTCATCAGCCGCGAAATGAACAAGAGGAACGGCCGGACTTCCATGCCGAGATACAGCGGATTTGCCTCTGGGAGATAGCCAATTTTTGCACGAGCGGCCAAGGAATGTTCTTGAACATCGATGCCGCCCACCTTCACGGTTCCAGAAGAAGCGGGAAGGTAACCCGTAATGATACGCATCGTTGTTGTCTTCCCTGCCCCGTTCGGCCCGAGAAATCCAACCACCTCACCTTTTTCCACCGAGAAGGAAACGCCCTTCAAGGCTTCGAAAGGTCCGTAACGCTTAGTAACGTTGTTCAGTTCAACCATGGACATAACTCTGACATTTTTGGCTTATCAGCGGCCTAAGTCAAGCGGAAGGTATACACAGGCCCCGAGAAGGACAGCGTGTGGAATCTAATCGCATCAACCGTTGTATCACACGATGACCTCAAAAACATAGACAGCCACTTCGCTTTCTAGAAAAACTAGGCATCGTACATCCTGCAAGTTGGCGAAGACTGGATGACGTTCGGACTGAAAGAGGATAGCACGATCATACAAGCTCACGAACAGATCAATGTCGTTCTACATTTCGGATCACAGCAGCGATATCCCCGTGCTCGGCAAGGCCATCGGTGTGTTCCAAAAAATCCACATGTCCACCAGACAGGAGAACAGATCGAATCAACATCTCAACAAGATCATGCTGACGGAACGTAGAAGAGACAAGAAGCAATTCAACTTTTTTCCCAGAAGCAACTAAGTCCGCCACACCTTTCGCCGTGTCCACAGTTCTTCCTTTTTGATGATGCATCTGAGAAAACGACTTTAAGAGCTGTACCTCTCCCTCTGCCTCCAGTCGCGCTTCTATTTTCAAAATATACTTCAACAATAGTTCTGGCGCGCGGAAGGTCTCAAGTCCCGTATCCGCAACGACCAACCGCTTCAAGGCAGCAGGGAGAGCGGATGTGATCGCACTCCGAACCGCGGGCGTCCCAACCACAATAACACGATGAAACACATGTTTCTTCCGCAGCTCAGCAAGGACTTTTCCAACAACACGGTAATAGTGTTTGTCATGCTCGTTCCGGCGCTGCTGAAATCGCTCTTGTGAGCTCCCACCCCCTCCTTGGTGTGGAATAAAACCTTCAGCGTGGACCTGTCCACGCTCCTCGATTTCACCTAAAGAGACCATAAAGAGCCGCGTGTGTTTCCGCGTCACAAGAGCGACAGCAAACCGCTCGTATTCATCTAAAGCAGCAACCAGAGGCCGAATAACGGCGTGTGCGCCCATCCAAGCCTGCGTCTTCACACTCCGAGGAAGATCGAATGCGGTTTTCAACCGAAGCGCCGGCGAAAAAAAGAATGCCTGACCTTGGGCCTCAAAATGCAACTGATCACGTACAAAAGCTTTGGCTTGTTCAAACGCTGCTGGCTTCGACCAACGCTTGACCACCTTCAGCTGTTCTAACACTTCGGCATGGACCACAGGCTTCGTTTGATGTTCCAGGCTCGTATCAACATACAAGGAAAGGACATCTTCATCTGGACTCGCAAACCGTACGAGTCGTTTGAGATCCCCAAGGGTGTAGGTCATAGGCAGAAATTGAGGAAAAGACCTTGAACAAGCCAAGGATACCGCATCCTAGGCTCGAAAGACATTGCGAGGAGCGCAGAGGAACGATACGCTTGGCGGACGCAGATATGGCAAAACGATAATGCAAAAGAAGACCAGACGGATCCTGCGCGCAACAGCGGTCGGGCTTTTTTGTCTCCTTGCACCGGCAATCGTTTTGTATGCCATCGGCTATCGATACAACCTTCGAGAACGCATGATTCAGCGGGTCGGGGTGATTTCGTTATATTCGCATCCAAAAGACGTCCAGATTCACATCAATGGCACCATGGTCGCCAACACCGCCCCGTTTTCGATACAGAATCTCCTTCCAGATACTTACCGCGTCCGCATAGAGAAAGAGGGGTACACACCATGGGAAAAATCACTCGACGTCACGTCGATGCGAGTGACCTACGCTGGCGATATCGTTCTCTTTAAGCCAAATGGAGGAGAAACCGTGTTAGGAGAGGGAAAGTTCATCATGGCGTCAGCCTCACCTTCCGGAAAAGATGGAGTCGCTCTACGTCAGGAAGATAATGGACAAAAGACTCCCCTCTGGATCCGTGACGGACGTGTCTGGCGCATAAAGATTCCATCCGACGTGCAGACAACGCTTGATGGACTTCAGCAGGTGGAAGCCGTGAGTTGGTTCACAGATAAAAGCCGTGTCCTGATACGTGGAACAAAAAACACGGGTATGCAGACCGGGATCATTTTGAAAGAATTTGGCGATAGCGAGCAGATCGACATCGAGCAAGTACGACTACCAGGACGAACAGAGCCTTCGACAGCGATCATGTTTGATCCACGCCGAAATCGTACATTTCTGTTTCAGCAGGGAGAGATGGTCGGCCGCTATGATGCAGACGCCGGAACGGTAGAGATAGCATACACACAGATTCGATCGTTTGCGTTTCAAGGCAACAGGCTGGTACTTGTCAAAAATGACGGAACACTGATCAGAGAACGTGGAAATTTCCTCGCCGTGTACCCAGCAGAAACGGATGCACTTGTTCATCTCCCTAAAACGCTCACAGCAGCTCCAGACTTTCACCTCCTACATCAAGAAGATCACGATGCAGCAGAGGATCAGATTTTCTTTCTTGCGAACAACACACTCCATCTTTTTGTCGTTAGCGACGGAACACTGACAGCAATCGGACCAGCAGGAGGACCACTTCGACAGGACATGAAGGGACGCACCACGTTTGCAGCTGGACCAGAAGCTCGCATCCTGAGTTTTAGTTCCTTTGGGGACGAAGCGACAGCCGCACAAACAGAAATGAGCAGAGAGAAGGAAAGTATAAAACCCCTTTTTCGAAAAGTCCCTGTTGCATTGGCACGCTTCTCTGAGGATGTGAAAGAGGTCGCCTGGTACCCTGATGCGACCCATGTTGGTATCCGTCTTGCGAACCGTATCGTCCTCGCAGAAACAGATGGCCGCGATCGCCGTAACACAGCAGATATCAGCATCCCACGCGGTTCTGCGCCTGCTTTTCTGTTGTTCGACACTAAGGGCCGATCCCTTGTCACTCTCACAGATCGCGGAATTGTGAGGAAAGAGATCACGGAGTAAAACCTTGTACTTGTATGAGATTGATTGTCTTATACGGCCCTCCCGCAGCAGGAAAATATACGATTGCGAAAGCGGTCGCAGAAAAAACAGGATACAAACTCTTCCACAATCATTTAACCGTGGACCTCCTCACGTCCGTTTTTACCTACGGAACACCGGGATTTTCCCGACTCAGTGAGAAAATGCGTCTGGATGTTTTCGAAGAAGCCGCAAAAGAACAAATCCCAGGAGTGATCTTTACCTTCGTCTACGAAAAAGATGCAGACGATGTATTCATCAAAAACTGTTCTGACGTGGTGACCGCGCAGGGAGGCGAAGTCGTTTTTATCCAGATCCTTTGCGAGAAAGAAGAGCTTCTTAGGCGCGTCAAAGAAGATTCACGCAGACAATTCAACAAGATCAAATCAGAAGAAGTATTACTTCAAACACTCGCCGAGAGTGATATCACATCGAGCATCGATTTTGTGAAGAGTATAAAAGTCGACAGCACACACCTCACTACAGAAGAAACAATCTCAAAAGTCCTCGACATCATTCAGACTTAGACGACTACGGTCACATAGTCCCTCGTACGGTCCGTCTTGTGAGTTGGCTCTCTTCCCTCCTTCTGAAAACAGTCGTCTTCTGAGACATGTTTTCAGAGGGGAGAGAAGCTGATTCAAAAGAAAAGAGAGCAGGTCATCTACTCTCTTTTCTCACCCATGATCTTGTTTCTAGCGCTTGGCCCACTGTGGAGCACGACGCGCCGACTTGAGACCGTATTTCTTGCGCTCAACCTTACGTGGGTCACGACGCAGATAACCTGCTTTTTTCAAGGATGGACGCAGTTCTTCCTGGATGATGATCAACGCCCGGGCAATCCCGAGACGAATCGCCTCAGCCTGACCCGTGATGCCCCCACCATGAACCTTCGCAGAAACATCGTAGGATTCTTTTTCAGCGAGTAGCTCAAAAGGACTTCGCACAGCTTGCTGATGATCAGCGCGTGAGAGAAAATCAGACAACTCACGACCATTCACCACAATCCGTCCTGTGCCCTTGTACAAACGAACTTGGGCAGCAGATGCTTTACGACGGCCAACTGCATACGTGTATTTGCCGGTTGGAAGAGCAATCGTTGGCTTCACTACGGCTTTTTTGACAGTCAATTCAGACATAGATCAGGAAGAAAGCTGGCCGACATGCGGGTGCTCCGAACCCGTGTAAATCTTCAAACGAGAAAGACGCGCACTTTGAAGACGGTTTTTCGGAAGCATGCCCTTAATCGCATTCCGGAACGCCTCTTCCGGCTTGCGGATCACCTGCTCTTCCAATGTACGCCCACGCAGACTGCCGGGATAACCCGAATAACGGTAGCGAACTTTATCGGCCATTTTCACACATGTCGATATCAATTTTTCTGCATTCACGATCACGACAAAGTCTCCACCATCCACATTTGATGCAAAGGCTGGACGATGCTTACCCATCAAGAAAACAGCTGCTTGCGTTGCGATGCGACCAAACGGAGCAGAGGTCGCATCCAGGACATGCCAAGGACGCTCAACGGGAGTGGCAGGAGTAGAGGTAGCTGGCTTCATACTTAGATAAGTTCAAGACGAACAAGCTCAGCACGATCACCTAAACGATGACCAAGCTTGATCGTACGCGTGTATCCACCTGGACGTGCCGCATACGTTGTAGAGAGTTCATCACGCAATTTCTTTTCAGCGACAGGGTTCGCGAGAATACTTTGTAGACGCTGCTTCGCGACCAGGTCACCCCCTTTTGAAACCGTGATCGCGCGCTCCACATACGGCCGAACAAACCGCGCTTTCTGTCGCGTCGTTGTAATCGAACCATGCAGAATCAGCGCATTCGAAAGGTCCCGCAACAAGTGGCTCCGTTC
>CAYJMK010000004.1:1336-6021 GCA_964371425.1 uncultured Candidatus Saccharibacteria bacterium | reverse complement strand
CCGTTCAGAACGGTTACGGGCGAGACGTGCAGTGGTGGAGCGACGGTGGCGCATAAGAACAGAATCGAGGAGAAATGCGAGGAGATCATTACGCGGAGTGGTCTTCGCCGAGCATCTTCACCGCTTCACGAATTTCAGCAACGGCACCTGCACCCAAGCCATCCAATGCGAGCAGATCCTCATCAGAACGGGAAACGATTTGAGAAACGGTCGCAACGCCAGCACGAGACAGAGCCTTCTCAATGCGCGCAGAAAGACCAAGGGAAGAAACCAGAACATCCTTCTCTACCGTTGCCTCCGAGGCGACCTCAGAAGCGGCTGCTTCTCCAGAACCAAGGACTGCGGAGAAATGATCCATCAATAACTGGGTTGCCTGACGAAACGCTTCCTCTGGAGTCACGGTGCCATCTGTTTCAATATCCAATTTCACCTTGTCGTAGTCGGTTCGTTGACCAACACGCACGTTTTCAATCGCGTAGCCAACTTTCCGGACTGGAGAGTACATCGCGTCAATCGCAATCACACCAATACCGAGATCTTCGTCTTGGCGCTGTTCAACCGGAACATACCCACGTCCACGTTCGACAATGACTTCTAATTCGAAACCAGAGTCTTTCTTCGTCGTGTTCGCAAGAACTAAGTCTTTGTTGACGACTTCCACATCCGCATTTTCTTCAAACATGTCAGCTGTCACAGGACCTTGACCTTTCGCGATCAATCGCAACGTAACAGGACCATCTACATGAAGTCGGACACGAAGCAATTTCAGGTTCAAAATCAGTTGCACAGCATCTTCCTTCACACCGTTGATCGTAGAAAACTCATGATCGACACGCGGCATGCGCACCGATGTAACAGCCGTACCCGCAAGGGAAGACAGCAACACACGTCGAAGCGTGTTTCCTACCGTAAGACCATAACCTGGGAAAAGAGGCTCGACTGAAATCGTCGCACGGTTTTCACCGGTGATCTCGACACGAAAGGCGTTGGGAAGTTGGAATGCATCCATACAACGTAGGTTGAGGAATCGCTTAGCGAGAATAGAACTCAACGATCAAGCGCATATTCAACGCATGACCGACATCGTCTGGAGCCGGCTTGGCAACCACCTGAGCAGACCAGTTGTCTGGATCTGCTTTCAGCCACGTTGGAACAGTCGCTTGAGACAGTGTTTTCACACGCTCTGCAAACCCTTCCTTCGTACGGGACGATTCCTTGAGTGAGACGACATCGCCTTCACGCAAGAGAGCGGAAGGGATATCGAGCCGTTTCCCATTCACACGTATGTGACCGTGGGAAACAAGTTGACGAGCCGCAGTTCGAGAAGGAGCAAGGCCTATGCGATACACAACGTTGTCAAGACGAAGCTCCAAGAGGCGAAGGAAAACTTCGCCCGTGACACCTTGTGTTTTGGAAGCAGCTTCGAAGATGTTGTGGAACTGTGATTCAGAAACGCCGTAAAGCTTGCGCGCCTTCTGCTTTTCGCGCAACTGCATCCCAAACTGAGATGGACGACGCTGACGAGCACCACCATGCATTCCAGGCGGAACATTTCGACGAACAATCGCACATTTCTGAGAATAGCAACGCTCACCCTTCAAAAAGAGTTTCTCACCTTCTCGGCGACATCGCTTACAACTTGCTCCGGTTTCCTTGGCCATAAAAAAGGGGGGGGAACGAACGATTAGACGCGACGCGCCTTCTTCTGCCGTGTTCCGTTGTGTGGAACCGGCGTCACGTCAGAGATGGAAGCAATTTTGAGACCGTTCGCGACGAGGGCTCGGACGGCGGCTTCTTGACCAGACCCAATCCCCTTCACAAAAACATCCACTTGACGAAGACCAGTTGGACGAACCTTTTCAACCACATCACGCACCACCTGTGTAGCAGCATACGGCGTCGCACGTTTTGGACCCGTAAAACCAACAACGCCAGAGCTAGACCACGCAATCGCGTTTCCATTCAAATCTGTCACCGTCACAAGGGTATTGTTGTACGTCGACTTGATGTACACACGGCCACGAGTAAGACGTCGCTTGATACGCGACTTTGGAGCAGTCGTAGACGGCGTCTGTTCAGCAGTATTCTGTTTTGGTGCAGAACTCGGCATGGAAAAAAATTACGTCTTCTGCGAGGCAACCTTGCGGCCAGAACCGGCCGTACGACGCACGTTCCCACGAACGGTACGAGAATTGGTACGCGTGCGCTGACCACGAGCCGGAAGGCCCTTGGCATGACGGCTACCACGGAACGAACCGATTTCTCGCAATCGCTTCACATTCAGAAGACGTTCACGTTTGAGGTCACCTTCGACCGTCAACGACTTCTCAATGAGCTGCCGGAGTGCGTTTGCTTGCGCATCAGAGAGATCTTTCACACGAATACTTTCATCAATCTTCGTCTGGCGAAGAATCTTGATGCTGGTTGTTCGGCCAATACCGTAAATCGACATCAATCCGATGACGACGCGCTTATTTGCAGGAAGGGAGACACCAGCGATGCGAGCCATAGTTATCCTTGACGCTGCTTATGCTTCGGATTTTCACAAACCACCATCACCCGACCTTTACGGCGGGTCACTTTGCACTTGTCACACATAGGTTTCACACTTGCACGAACCTTCATAGAGCATCAGAAACGGTCAGGCCAAGCGGCGAGTAATACGACCTTTTGTCAGATCGTATGGAGTGAATTCGACGGTGACGCGATCTCCAGGGAGGACGCGGATCCGATACATCTTCATGCGTCCGGAAAGCGTGGCATGGACCTCATGTCCATTCACAAGCTTCACAGAACAAGAAAAGTTTGGATGCACGACGAGAACGGAACCTTCCATCTCAATCGTGTCTTTCTGCCGTCCCATCATGGGGTCCTGACTCGCATCCGTACGAGAGGCACGGGATTTGCGGCCGGAGGGACGGGGCCGTCGACTCATATGGTAATGAAAGGCGTCGAAGAAACTGCCTTATCGAAACAGGATCCGGCAGGCACTGCCGGAAGACCCTGGAGATAAAGCCAGAGGGATACCGCAGGAAGGCTACCGGGACTCCGCATCGGTGTCAAGGACAATGCGGACCTTTCCTGGTAACCGGGGCACATGCTCGACCCAGAAGGGCCAAAAAGCGACGCGAGCTGAAGCCACCTGGTACCGATCCATGAGAACATTTTGGACTTCGTCGGCAGATTTACCAGCTAATGCTGAGGAAATTTCACTCTCAGGGAGTAGGGTGAGGACGGGCCGTTCATAATGCGCCTGGATCCGCAATGATTCGTTTGCGGTGTCATAGGTCAGCAACTTGAAGGTGAATCCTTGCATGGTTTGATCTGTGAACGCACTTCCTTGAGGCAACAATGCCTTCATACTGTCGAAAAGTGTGACACGCAAATCCTCTTCTTTATACGCAAGGGTGCGTGCGGAAACCTGCAACTCCAGCGAGAACGTATCCTGCGCATCGCCCACATCTCCGGCAGAGCGTCGTTCAAGAACTTCTGTTTTGACCGCTGCCGGTAGAACAGATTCGCCTACAGCTACTTTTGCTTTCAACGCTTCTACCGCAGCCGTCATCGCCGTGTCCTGCATCTGCGCGACGGCTTTATCCATGTCTTCTTGGGAAACGGTTTTCTTTCCAGAACCAACATCAACTCCTCCGGTAAAAGGCCCAACTGTTCTCGCTGTAATTTTTGCGCGTGGGTCAGAAGCAAGACCAGGAATCGTGAAGGAAGCCTCGGAAAGATTGTAAACAGCACCAGGAAGGTCCGCTTCCACCTCTGCGGCTAATTTACCCGGGACATCTTTGCCATTTTTATCTTTCGTCATGCCCGGCACGACAATACTTTCTCGTAAGCGAAATAATTTGTTTTCCGCTGTCAGAAACCGTGTCGTCGCAATCAGAGGTTGCGGGTTAGATGTGTAGGCGTTCGTGATCGTCACACGACCCCGTGCCTTCCCACCCTGGGCGGACGATGTTCCCGTTGCTGGGAAGATCTGTCGAGCACTGGTCACTTCCGCAGACAACGGTGTTGCAGGAATCGTGCCTGTTTTTGGATCACGCTCCGTTGCAGAAGCCGCCAAAACCGCTTCTAAATCAGCAGAGAAGGTTTCTTGGTGTGGGGAAACAGTCACGGTTGCTTTCGGTAGAACCCACGCCAACACAGCACCGCCCGCTCCAACACCAGCAACCAAGATGAAGACAAAGATCAGACGCGTAATGCGAGGCAGTAACGAAACACGAGCAGGACGTTCCCCAGCAGCGTCCCGAACACGCTTTGAAGCAGCATGGTGTATCAAAGGTGCTTGGCGAACCGGAACACGCTCTTCTTCTGCATCGTCTTCAGAAGTGATATCAACAGAAGAGGATGGTTCTGTCGGCAATACATCGGACATCCACGGCGCCGCAGCTGCATCGTCTGTAGGAACATCTGGACCTTTTTCACGGACTACAGAACGAATCAGAATGGGCTGCGCGTCAGATTGGGAGACCGCAGACTCGGAAATAGGCACCTGTTTGTCTAACGCAATTTTATCGCTCTGGCCTTTTTCTTCCATGTCATCTTCTTCATCCACCGAGCGAAGAGAGAAATCGTCGGGAAGAACACCACCTTGCACATCTGAGGTCTGATGCGTTGCAGATGTTTCCGATTCGTTTGAAGACGGATGCGGTAATTCACCATGAGAAGACAGACCC
>CAYJMK010000004.1:0-1326 GCA_964371425.1 uncultured Candidatus Saccharibacteria bacterium | reverse complement strand
GCCTCTGTGGCCAAATGACGAATGATGGGATCGGAAGCGACAAGCGAAAGCGACAAACCCAATTTTTCGGCCTCCCGCTTGAGCAGTTTAAGATTCACCAAACTCTGCGCAACTTGTGAGCCACGTGGAAGAACCAGGGTTACTTCGTCACTTTCTGCCCTCCGAAGACGGTCAACCAAATCGGTCAGTTCGTCACCTACTTCAGCATAAAGTGGCTCAGAAATCATACACAGTAAACATTAAGCAGATTGCAGAAGACGAACAGCACGACGAACAACACCAGAAAGCTCATCCTCGCCCCCACGTTCTTCACGCAACGCGTGACTCGCCAAGGCGAGCGGTGTCACATCTTCCTGACCCACCAAGAGTCCGGTTCGGTCAGAGAGGAGAACGACGTCAGAAGGCCGCATAAAGTGAATATTGGGAGGACGAGCAAAGGGCAATTTTCTCACGAATGTTGGATCTACAAGGGCTTCTTTCATGCCGGGCAATTTGGATCCCCCGCCGCAAAGAAGAATACGAGACGGGAGCGATTCAGAAACGGAGAATTCTTCTAAAGCGAGCGCAACACCTTCCCGCCAGACAGAAAGATCACCATCCATTTCTTCGCGGACGCGCTGGGCAGAGGTAGAAGGAAGGAGATTACGCGCATAACGCAGTTTCATGTCTTCTGCTTCATCAAAAGGCAGGCCGAATGCTTGAGCCAGTCTTCTGGTAAACGCGCGTCCGCCGACACCAAACATTTTTGTTCCTTCGATCCCTCCACCACGAACAACGGCAACGTCTGTGGTCCCACCACCGATGTCGATGAAAATAGCGGAGAATTCTTTGTGTTCTCCAACTCCTACAGATGTTGCGACAGCGTAGGGTTCAGCTGTGACGGCTAAAAGCTCTAAGCCGAGTTGCTCTGCAATGCTTTGAAGAGCCCCCAAATGGACCAGAGGCGCGTACGCGTTGAAAAGGGAAAGCGCGACATCCTTCCCTTGAAATCCGACCGGCTGCGTCACGCGATAGCCATCAATACGAACATCCACAACCGAAGCTGTAATGAGACGAACGTCCAAACCTGGTTGACCGGTTTCTCTCGCAAGCTGACGTTTTACGCGCTCGAGCGCACGCCACTGCACTTTTTGGACGATATTTTTGAGTTCCGTTGCGTCAATTTTCTGTTCTGGCTTAAGACGTTCGTAGTGAACCGTGGTTGTTGCACCCTTAACCAGTTCACCAGCAATACCTAAGACAACACGCTCAGGCCTGACGCCAGCACGTTCCGTTGCTTCAAAAATCGCGCGTTCACAGACCCGAACGACTTCGCTGATGTCGCCA
>CAYJMK010000003.1:0-21218 GCA_964371425.1 uncultured Candidatus Saccharibacteria bacterium | reverse complement strand
CAAAACATAAGTCCCCACGCGATTTGCGCGAGCAGAAACGCGCGTAAGACGAGATGCACGGGAACACGTTCTTTTGGGAGTTGCTGGAAAAGGAAAAATTGATACCCGAGCCCTGTTGTGATCGCAACACAAGCGAGTAAGGAAAGTGTCAGATTCAGCGCTGGATTGATTTGCTGTGCGAAAAATAGGGAGAGCCCTGCGACGTCTGTCAGGGAAAGAAAGGCGACGAGTAGAACGAATGCTTCTGGTGGGGTATACCGCACCGCGGAACCATTTTTCAGAACGGGCCGACGCAGCAGCCAAATCAGAAATGCAATCGCGATTGATAACAGGACAGCGGTGGCGTGTTGAATGATGACGCCTTCTGGGAAGAGAATAAAAACGACACTACTTGCGGTGAGCGCCAGCGCGAGAATCAGCACGTGGCGATCCATTTGATTTCGCCATGTTCTCCTTCCGTGTGACAACAGCAAGACAAACGTGAGTCCCACAAGCAGAAAGAGGACCCACCAAATCGCTTCTGGACGCGCGAGTAAGAATTCGAGTCCGCCTAACATGAGAACGCCCACGAGCACAGGACGAATCACGGAGGTGATCCGTTTTGCGGTGCCGTGTGCTACGGGTGTCGCAGAAGAAGGCGGGACAGGAGGCATTACTACGCATTCTATCAGGCAACGCGTGCCTCACCTACCGGCTTTTTTTGATGGGTTTTCCCCACCTTTGGCACGCAAAGCAAAAGGCGGCCGTAGCCGCCTTCGTTCCTCCTCTTTACAAACACTGCCTACGCAGCTGCTGGTTTGTTCATGCCACCGATCTTGAACATCTTTGTCGCACAAACGGGGCATGTTCCCTTCACTGCCGGACGACCGTTCTTCATCTGAATTTCCTGCGGTTCTTTCATTTCTCTCTTTGCCTTGCACTTGACACAGTACGCTTCCATAGGAAGAGATTAACGCTGAAGAGCTTGCCCTAACTGGGCGGCCAAATGCTAACACTCCCGTTTCGAGCGTGCAATGTTGTTTGTCACAGCTGTGGATGCAGAGCACTTGACGGCTGCGTTCATTTCCTATCCGCACGCAAGAAGGACATCAGCACCGCACCTTCCCTTGAGAGCCACCGTGAGTGCATGCGAGCATTCGGATCGAATTTTTGTAAGCGTTCCCAGAACCGTTTTCCATGGTTTCTCCAGACACGATGGGTGAGTTCATGATGCATCACGTAGTGACGTATGGGTGGCGGAACGAGCATGAGTCGCCAGGTGAATGAGAGTCGTCCTTTTGATGAACAGCTTCCCCACAGCGAGCGCATGTCTTTGATCGCGACACGGGCGTAGGTGACTTGATGCTGCTCGGCGGCTTCTGCGACTTCTTTTCCGATGACGATGCTGGCTTGGCGGATGTACCAGCGTTTCAGTGTCGTTTTCATTTGGGAGTCAGAGAGGGGCTTACCTTCTGGTAGCGCGAAGAGAATTTGTTTCTTTTCTGTTGCGAGCTGAATGGTTGGCCGGACGCGCCCTGAAGGAAGAGAGTTTGTTTTCAGTGTATAGTTTTCCCCTTCCCACAGAATGGGTGATCCGTCTGTGAGTCGTTTTGGCATGTGTTTCTGCGCGAGGATGTTTGAGAGACGCTTCTGCTGACGGACAATCCAGTGCTGACGGGATTTCAGAAAGGCTTCGACGAATCGGATGGACGGTGTGTGGCGAGGCAGAACGAGCACAATCCCCTTCTCAGGTGATGCAACAAGCTGAAGAGAACGCGCACGGGCGCTCTGTTTTACGGCCACGCGATACTGTACGCGAATTGTGTCGAAGAAGGTGTGTTCCATGCGTCTGCTCTCCTTAAGATGTGCATTCAGTAGAGGAGCGATTTTCTCATGTTCACCGTCTTGTCTCCAGCTTACGTGTCTGTATAAAAAAAGAGCCCTCCACACCACGGGGCGTCTCAGGCTGCGAGCTCGATCGTCAGGTTGCCTTCGGCATCGAAGCCGGCGGCGGCGCGGCGCCCGGGCGAGAGGGCTTCCAGCGGCAGGAGGCCGATGAGCACGAGCTCACGGTTGACGCCGTCACCCGCGTATTCGTCTCGCCAGAGGTGTGCTTCCGGCTCCGCGCGGAATCGACCGACGGGTCCGACCTTTGCATCGGATGCGATGTGGTCGAACCAGATCCGGCCGATGCGATCGAACCGTTCACCTCGCCGATTCGCTTCCACGATCTTCGGCAGCAGCTCCGGCGGCACAATCACCTGATGCAGGCCCGGCAAGATCCACCCACCGAACAGTCCGGCGAGCTGGAGTCCGGCCTGCAACAGGACGAATCCCGGCGGCACATTCGCGAAGAACGGAGTCCCGTCTCGCAGAAAGCCCACCAGTCCACCACGCGTTGCGGGAAGATGCGCGGACAGACCATTGAGATCCATATGTGCCAGGATCGGCACTCGGTGCGAGAGTCCGAAGCGCGCGAGATCGATGTGTGTCGGCGCCACCAAATGTGGTGCCTTCACACGTCGGTTCCGCAACTCCCCTTCCGGAAGGTTCGTGCCCACTTCCAACATCTCGTACGCGAGGTCACAGATGCCGTCCATGAGCGTACCGAACCCATCAGCCGCTTCTGCGAAGAAGCCGATCTCATCCGGGAAGATATTCGGTGCGTTGAGCCCGTCGAACTTCGTTTCGAACGGGTGCGGACGCGGACCCCAGCGGTGGAACCACCGAGAGTTCACGTTTGGCGCTCTGTCCCAACCACCGACGGCGGGGTAGTGCTCCGGTGCGACCTCGGCTGTGAACTGGTCCACCACGCGATCGTATCGACGCGCACGTTCCGTATGGACCGGCGTGTACCCGACCTGCCGACCGAGATCGACGCGCTCATACTTTCGCTTCAGATGTTCTTCCGGCATGCGGAAGAGATCTTCGAACGCACCTCTTGTAGCCGCCATGAGCTGTTCGTGATCGTCCGCTTGCGGCGGCCATAGGATGGCCATGCCGGTCCGGTGCAGCGATCCCACAAGTCGTTCGCATTCGGCACGTGCCTTCTCACGTCCGAGCTCATGGAACCGATTACCGTCCACGATGAGCAGATCCGGATGTCCGGTGTCGAAATCCGTCCTCATTCGTCCTCCTTCCCTTTTTCGCAGCATTATTCAGGGCAATTTTCTGACAGTACGAGCCGCTTTCGACGGTTGGGCGCACCCTACCAGGGAGCTATCGGGTTTGCCAAGTTCATCCGCTCTGTCGAGGCCAAAACAAACGACCCAGCCAAGCGGCTTGGGTCGTTAGGGATGCGAAGTTGTCTTGTTTGGCTGGGCCGGCAGGATTCGAACCTGCGAATGACGGGACCAAAACCCGTTGCCTTACCGCTTGGCGACGGCCCAATGCCCGTCCATCATACTGATGAAAGCATAATCGTCCACGCCCTCCTTATTTTTTTGTACGAACGAACCCTGCAACGTACAAATCAGGGCCGATTCGTCTCAGAAAGCACAAACACCCGATCCCACTTACTCGGCAGACCCAGTGCTAAAGCGTAAGACGACAGATCTGTGATTTTCCCTTCTTTACCTTCGGCGAATTCGATGCGGCCTTGTTCGGCTGTCTTCAGATAATCCATAAATCCATCAATATCCCGCTTCAACGCATTACCACTTGGCGTACGTTGGGGCAACGCATTCAACGCGATTGCTGCTGTGATGGCAATCAAGAATTCTGGCACAGACGGCAACAAGAACGCGTGTGAAAAAATCGTTCCTTCTGGATAGAGCTGTGACAGTAACGCGACATTCAGAATCTTTTGGATGATCGAGAGATAGATAGCCACATAGAGCGCCCACGCTCCTGTAACTCGCGTCCGTATCTGCACCCGGAAAAACGTGTAGAGAAAACTCACAATCCAGCCAATCGATCCAAACCCAACCAACAGCATCCCAATCGACACATCCCGCGCCGCGCCTTTTGCTTGCCGTGGGTCCATGCGGAGGTAGCCGCTCGTGACCGCGCGCGCTAACACCTCACCCTGAAAGGCTTCTTTCGAAAGCGGGACAATTTCTCCAAACGCGCGTTGAGGCGCTTGGTCAAACAATGCCCGAAGTAAACGCCGCTGATGATCTTTCAATCGGAAAGACTGCGGATCGTATTTTTCTGTCGGCTTGAAAACTGCTTGTGGGCCATAGCCCTCCATCTTCACGTATCCCTCTCCTACCAATCCCGCGAGCTCCGCAAACACCAACCGATTCGATTCCAAATCGAGATTCGCCATCAGACCTAATTCCCCAGGTGTGAGTCCAGATGGCGGCTCGTATTCTGCAATCACTGTTCGATCATCTTTTTTTGTGGTGCGACGATAGCACACAACAAAGATGATTGCCGCAATAATGACCAAAATGGGGAATGCATATGCAAGCGGAGTTTTGTATACCAAGACGACGTCTGTAACAGACGCAACAGGCGGCAGGAAATCTGCGAGGAGATCCACGGAGGGTGATGCGGACATGCACTTATTTTACTTGCTTCGCCAACACCACCATCGTTTTGGCAAACCGGATCGTGATCTCAGCGTTTGGTGATGGACTCGAGACACTTGTTCCGTAAATGGGGTGGACCGCGGACATCATCCTAATACCTCCTGTTGCTTTGTTTGCGAACTGATCCATAAAGTCATCGATCACGCGAATGGTGGCCCCAGAAAGTTCCAAGTGGATCCAGCCTCGCTCCACAAACGCGGACAAGAGATCGTCGGTAAAGACATCCTTAAAGCGCGCTTCGTCATTTGTTGCGACGAAGAAGAGCTTGTCGAAGGCTTCCATGCCCGTCTGGACACCGCCTTGCATTTGGCCCGTTCGGGGCTGAATCGTCACCGTCCAATCCCCCACATTCGGGATATGGAAATCGAGTGTCCGCTGCGTCACATGCGTGTACGAACTCGAAAGTGTGCCGTTGTAGTGTGTGTACCACATGAATCGCCAACGGGACGGAATGCCATCGATAGAGCCTTCAAAGACCATGTCTTCCCCTGGCTGCATGATCTTCACCCCTTCTTTGTAGGAAGGGACACCGCGGGTCACTGTCATTCCGAGCTGCTGCCCAATCGTATCCCATGCTGCGTTGATTGCTGTTACATCGTAGCCGCCACCAGTCATGGCGGACATTACTCCTTTCAATCCATCAAAAAGACCCATACAAAACGATTAAGAAACAGAACGATCTGCATACCCGGTTGAACTTCCTGGTGCTGTTTTGAGTTTCCCGTGGATCGCTGAAACGATCTGACCGGGTTCGCCGTAGGCTTTTCCGGTTGAGAGACGCGTCCGCTCCACCACAGCACGCACAGAATCCATAATCATTTTCCTTTAGATCTTTGACTGGATCGCGGAGCCGATCTGCGTTGGGTCGCCAAAGACGGTTCCTGTGGTGATGAGGAAGGTCCGTCCGTCTTTATAGACCACACTTAACTCTGTCACAGGCATACCCGTCGCTGACCTACCCGTTCCTGATCGATGCACAATCTGCGTGCGTTTGAGTTCACTGAATGGATGTCGTTTTTCTTTATTTCCCCGGACAACGACCACAGCATCTTCAGTAATGGCAATCGCACCAAACACAGCCTCACGAAGTCTTCCAATCCCACTCCACAGATAGAACAATCCCACGAGCAAACAAAGACCACCGATGTACCAGCGCATGGGCCCAAGCTGATCCGCGATCCAGATCAACGCGACAGCTGCGAACCCAAGAAAGATCATTCCCCAGATGAGATTCATGATCCCCTTCCCAATAGCCTTTCCTTTCTGCGCACGAAACACCATCCAGCTGGATGGAACAGATAACCCTTGAAGAACGGAACGGACAGCATTGGACATGGATTTCTATTCTATTCATCGGCTACCAGCCGTTTCACACAGTGTAACGTGCTCTTGACTTGAAAAGAAGCTGTTTTCCACAAGAAAAAAGTTCCCACGGGGGAACTGGTCGTTTGTCTGTGCCCTTGTGCATGTACGCGCCGCATGTGAGCGATTTACTCGACACCGCTAGGTGTACTCGGCGCGACGTGGGCGCGCGGACGCTTGACTCTCTTCGGCTTGCGTACACGACGCTGCTGCAGATAGGCGTACGCGCGTGGGCCTTTGACCCGAACGTACGTCACCGTTGCCCAGAGCGTCACCGCCGAGAGAAAACTCAGAAACGCCAGATGCAGCGCATACGGCCAATGCCGTTCCCAGCCTGCCAGCATGGTTGCCGGCGTCCCAATCAGAACGGAATACTGGGCCCACGTCTTGATCTTCCCCGCTAGATCTGCATCGCCCTTGTCCTTGGTAGCCGGCATGATCTGCCGGTACCCGTCCGAGACGAGATCCCGGAACAAGACCGGCAGCAAGAGCCAGGCCGGGATCCAGTGCAGGAATGCATACATTGCCCAGACCGGCAGTTTTTCTGCCTTGTCCGAGAACGCATCTAGCCGTCCGCCGTGTGGCGAAGGCCCCCCTTCCCGGATTGCCTCTGCCCGGGCGACGCGCCCGTCGAAGAAGTCGGTGACGGCGCCGTAGCTCAGCAGGACCACAATCGCCCACTTGGCGGCGGTGTCCGGCAGGACTTCGTAGTACAGCAGCAGAGCTGTCGCTCCCGCCATCCAGCCTGTCACAATCCGTGACAGGCTCAATTTGTCCGCGACTCGCATCTTTTATCCCTCCCAACGTGAAATGTGCCTTAAGAAACAGAGCTTGTGACCATACAGTAAATCGTCATAAAATCAAGCATGAATGGGCGCTCACGCACCCAACTGTTATCTGCGGTTAGGCGTTAATTAACCGATCAACCGGCTTTGGTTCCACGGCCGCTGGTTTTGCGCCGAACACAGCACGGGCTTGTCCTACTGGATGTCTCTCTTCTTGTTGTGTGGCCTCTCCTTGACGCTTACGCCATGTCACGAGCGTTGCACGGCTTGCTTCGTCTAATTCTGAATCATGGAGTACGCGAATAATGGCGTCTTCTCCGAACGTCTCCGTAAACGCTTTTGCGAAGGTTTTCCGTGCGTCATCGCTTTTCCAGCGCTTACAGTGAAGGTCGAATGCACACCCCAACACAAGCTCCGTTCCTTCTAAACGTAAAGGTATGAGTGTCTGAAAGCTGATGCCGAGTGTCGTGTTCGCTTTGCGAATGCGTTTTTGTATGTCCGGCCACCCTGAAATAATTTGGTCGATAGTGACCGAAAGTGTCGTAGGTTTTTTTAGTTGTTCTGCTGTGGTCGCCTCCTCTCTGACTCCAACTGGCACGATGGGTTCTTTTGGTTTTTCTTCTTCGTGTGTATGCTTGTTGACCACGTTTTGTAGTGCCGGCGCAACAACAACTGGAGCAACGTTTACGCCTGCGAGCGTAACAATCGCCGCTTCCAACGGGAGTTCAGGCATGGGTGAAAGCGGCGCCAATCGAGACGCCTCTAAGAGCTGCGAAATTGTTTTCTGCATGACAGAGAGTGTGGCCGTTTCTGGCCGACGTTCTGCTCCCGCAACATCTGGCACTCCCGCCGCAGCCAACATCCAAGAACGCGCTTTTTCGAGCAGCGCTGAGCGCAATACCGCGAGATCTTTCCCATCGTCTTGAACCTGACGCAGGAGTATTAGAGCCTTCGCTCCTTCACCGTCAAGCATCGCTATCAGGATTGCTTCGACCGATTCGTCTTCTGACAACCCGAGGAGCGTACGCACCTCTTTTTCTGCAATCAGCCCTGGAAACAGCAATGCTTGTGATAAGAGACTTAGTGCGTCTCGACTGGAACCACTCGCTGCGCGCGCCATCAGTCTCAGTGCACCTTCTTCTGCTTCTCGTCCTTCTTTTTTGACGACACTGGCTAGATGCGTCGCGATTTCTGTTGCAGATAAACGATGAAAGTCGAATCGCTGGCAACGGGAAATGATGGTGGCGTGAATTTTGTGCGGTTCTGTGGTCGCAAGAATGAAGATAGTGTGTGCGGGTGGTTCTTCTAACGTTTTGAGGAGCGCATTAAATGCTTCTTTAGTCAGCATGTGCGCCTCGTCGATAATGACGACACGTTTTAGGAGCGAGGTAGGTGAAACACGTACTTTCTCACGAAGCTGGCGGATTTCGTCGATGCCGCGGTTACTGGCTGCATCGATTTCGAGGACGTCGATGGCTCGGCCGGCCGTAATACTCACACACGCATCGCAGACGCCGCATGGCTCGCCGTTTTTAATCGCGCTGCAGTTTACGCCTTTTGCAAGTAACCGGGCCATGGTCGTTTTGCCAATCCCGCGCGGACCGCAAAACAAATACGCATGCGCGATTTTTCCCTGGCGAAGCGCTTCCTGCAGCGTTTTCACCACGTGCACCTGAGCAACCAGATCCGCAAAGGCTTGTGGCCGATAGTCCCGATAGAGCAAGCCGCTCATGACGGATGTTTAAAGGCCCAGTACTTGTAGCCGACGAAATTCCACGTAAACACACAGAAAGTTGATACGAGTTTGGCAGCGTTCAACCAGAGTTGTTCTGATAACCCAAACAGCGGCTGAATATGTGTCGAGACCGTGTACACAATCACCGCGTTGATCCCGGCTCCAATCAGTGACACGACGAAAAACTTTGCCCCTTCCACTCCGACATCTTTTGTTCCTTTTTGTCGGAACGTCCAAAAGCGATTCCAGAAAAATGAATTGGTAATGGCGAGTGTAAAAGAAATGAGTGCAATAACAGTGACACCCACACCTTTTGTGATACCCGTTGCCCAGCTCAGCACGTTGAGGACACCAAAATCGATGGTGGTATTCAGCACTCCCACCATGCCGAATTTGGCAAGCTGGAAGATGCTGCTTTTCAGGTGTTCTGAGTGCGACTCACCCTTTTGCGTAGACACAGAAGGAGAAGCCAGAACTTGTGTTCCGTTCATCATGTCGTGAGTATAACAGCTTACTGAACGGCCGAAAAACGACTCCGGATGGAGTCGTTTTTGTTCTCTCTTGTGGCGTGTCTTAGAACGTCAGAGAAAATTCGTCTTCGTCTTCGGTCTTTTTCTTGGTAGGCTCGACATCGATTCCCTCAGAACCACCTGCTTCTGTGGACGGGACACTTTCTATAGATTTATCCGCAAATTGATCCTGTGATCCGGCGAATGATTCGTCTTCCAAAAGAGGATTTGCCGCCGTTTTAATGATGTTCTCAATGGCGGCCCAGGTGGCTTCACGGTTGCGTGGCAAAATCAGAACGAGCTCATCGCCTTCATTGGCTTTGTAGTACGTAATGGAGGCGAGCAAGACGCGGTACAACTTTCCTTCCGCGAGCACGCGCCATTCTTTTCCTTCTTTGACGATGCGTCCCATGATTTTCTTGCGGTCGATGGGACCAATTTGTTTGTAGACGAATGATCCATCGCCGGTGATAGAGAGTTTAAGAATATCGCCTTCTACGAGTTTTGATTTGGAGGCATAGTTGGCGGGCACGGGATACTGTTTGCTGTCTGGACCAATCATGTTTTGTCCGTCGAAGACCCCTTCGATCACACGTCCTTCGTCCACAACAGAAAGACTGCGCGCTTTTTGGAAGAGACGTTGTGTGTCCCCTTGCGCATCTTCTGGTGCACCGGAGAGCTGAAAGAGTTGTTTCTGCACGGCATCGAGGGCGCGCTGCGCGGAGTCAAGCAGCTGGCGCATTTCGGCAATGCGTTCGGATTCGGTCATAGGTCTTAGAGAATATTTATTCGGAGCGACGTGCACTCCGTTTGTTTTGAAGTATCTCTTTGCATGATACGCATCTGGGCGAATTTTGCAAGAGGCTCTTTGAGTTCCCCCGTTGACTTTTGGGTGACTGAGAGGTTCAGGGCAGCCCCTCCGGCGAGAGTCTCGGCCCTCGAGTCGGAGGGGCTGCCCTGAACCTCTCGTTTGGTCAAAAAAAGGCGGCGATTAGGCCGCTTGTGTCGCTGCCGGCGCCGACTGCTTCTGCCGCGGTTCGCCAATGCCGACGAGGAGCGCGCATTTCAGCGTGCCATCGTCACACACGGTGCCGATGTCACAGCTGACGCAGCCCTCGAGCGCCGCGCGGAGGTCCAGACCTTCGCGGGTGCAGTCCTCTGCGGCGCGCATCGCTTCTGAGCGAGCGCTGTCGAGCGTTGTCGCGGGGATGACTGATCCGTTGCGGCGATCCGTCCGATGCTGGAAGCAGCTCGCCGCGAAGGCGCGGAGACGGAAGGAGGCGAGCGGCGGTAGCCCCAGCTTCGATCCAGCATCTGCTGCAGACGCAGGGTCGACCGTCGTTGAGCCAGCTGTCTTCATTTCATTCTCCACCATCTGATGGAATCGTGAAGGGACGCAACCGAGAATCTCGAGCACGAGCTTCAGCTCGCTTTCGACGATCCGGGATCTGCCAGCTTCCCAGTCGCTGAACCGCGCATCCAGAAAGCGTCCACGCCGCAGCATCGCTTCATTGTTCATTGCGGAGGCTGTGTTCATGCCCGCCTTGAGGCGCAGCCTTTTCAGGCAGAAGCCCTGAAAGCGTCGCAGTCGCCGCTCTTCTTCTGTCAGCCGTGGCATTCCCACGTTTTCCTCCTGTCTTACGATTATCCTTGTTCAAGAACTTGTGCACGCTCATAAGCAGCACGCATTGCTTCAATCACAGTGCCATTTAAGTCACGTTTTTCGAATTTTGCAAGGGCTGCGGCGGTTGTGCCACCTTTTGACGTGACGTATTCACGCAGTTCAGACAGGGAAAGATCTTGCGAACGGTAAAGAGCCAACGCCCCTTCTGCTGTGCCCACAGCGAGTTTCGTCGCCTGCTCTTCTGAGAGACCAAGGTTTTTCCCGCCTCCCATCAGCGCTTCAAGAAACGCAAAGACATACGCGGGTCCGCTCCCGGAGAGCGCCGTGACCATATTGATTTCATCTTCAGATGCGACACGGATTTCTTCGCCAAGCAGCGCTAACAGTTCGCGGATGGATGTGATCTGCTCTTCAGAAATCGTTTCTGGTGCGTACCAGCCCGTCATCCCCTTCCCCACTTGTGCTGGCGTGTTCGGCATCGAGCGGACAATGATTTGATGTCCGCCAAACCAGGTACTGATTTTTTTTATCGGGACACCCTCCATAATGGAAAGCACGAGCGTGTGCGATTTGAGTTTTCCTTGGAGTGCCGTGCACGCAACTTCTGCATCTTGTGGTTTCACCGCAAGAATAATCAGGTCGCGGTCTGCAATTGCTTCTGCGTTTTCCGAAACAGAGATCCCGTATCTATTTGCTAAAACAGTATGACGCTCTGTATTTCGCTCCACAACACAAACACGCGTTGCTGCGGATGCATCCGCAGCAACAAGACGCGAAAGAATCGCTTCTGCCATTTTCCCGCCGCCAAGTATACCAATCGTCTGTGTCGTCATAGAGCTGATGTGAGAACCAAGTTGTCCTTATGTACCGCTTCTTCGCTCCATTCAAATCCCAGTTCACCAGCGATTTCGTTTGAGTGGCAGCCTTTTGCCTTATCAAGATCCTCGCTCCCGTAATTGGCTAAACCAAGGGCAATGCGTTCCCCTGGTTCGTCTGTGACCGCCACACAATCCCCGCGATGAAAGTCCCCTTCGACGCGTTTGATCCCGACCGGGAGAAGACTGGTTTTGCGTTCTGTCATCGCTTTTCGGGCACCTGCGTCTACCACAATCGTTCCCGCAATCGGACGTGAAAGAATCCAACGCTTGTGCGCGTCTTGTGGTGTCGAGGCTGCGAAAAATCGTGTACCAATCTTTTCACCACGCGCTGCGCGCACCATGGCATCTGGTTCCGACAGAGCGGCAATCACGACCTGCGTTCCGGAACGTGTGGCGAGTTTTGCAGCGAGGAGTTTGGTTTGCATCCCCCCTGTTCCGCCTGCTGACGTAATGCCTTTCGCGTAGCCTTCGATTTCTTCGGTGATTTCTTGGACTTCTTGGACGAGTTTTGCATCCGGCTGCGATGGGTTGCCGGTGTAGAGACCGCCAACAACGGTGACGATCACAAGGAGATCTGCATCGACGGCGTTGGCCACATAGGCCGCAAGCTGGTCATTGTCGCCAATCTGAAGTTCTTCTGTGGCTGTGACATCGTTTTCATTGATGACCGGCACTGCGCCAACGGCAAGGAGTCGCAAGAGGGCATTGCGGACGTTCAGATAAGACGAGCGGCGTTCGAAATCGGTTTTAGAAAGGAGGGCTTGTGCGGCCAACAATCCTTTTTCAGCAAACAGAGAAATATAACGATGCATGAGTTCGGGCTGGCCCAACGCCGCCAATGCTTGCTTGGTTTCGATGTCATCACCTGTCCCAAGTTTGGCAGCGATCTCACGGCCCGCGCCCACCGCTCCGGATGAGACAACGAGGACATCCCATCCTTCTTCTCTGAGTTTTGCTGCCTGTCGAACGACTTCTGTGAGCCGCGCATCAGAAAGCTTCCCATCTTCTTGGAGAGATGCGGTTCCGATTTTCACAACAATACGGCGGCGTTCAGACATTCGCGTATGTTTGTGCGCGAATTAAACAGAAAAAAAGAGCCCCCGTCAATGCGGTGGGCTTGGACTGGCATTGTGCGCCAGCGCGCGATCGACCTCTAGTAGGCCTTCGCGAATACCTTCTTCTCGGTGGCCGGCCGACCGCAGTGGAGGCAAGGCGCGGAGCCCTTCTCCATGACGATCCGGCTGGAAGCGCCACCCGTGTCGGACTTCACCTGCGCACGACATTCGGTGTCGTTGCACATCCAGGCGATGCCGTAGCCGCGCATGGCTTCGTCGCTGAACATGCCGGCAAAGTCCTCATAGGCAGCGCCGTTCGTGAAGTCGTGGGTCCGACCCTGCTGGAACCGCCGGTGCCGAGCGAACAGCTCGCGCTGGAAATGATCCAACACGTTCCACACCCCTTCATGCTGCGATCCGTCGTCTGGGAACGGAATCTCCGCGTCGGCGAATCGGAACGGTTCCATGCCGTCCACCTTCCGAAGCGCGGGACGGAACGTCCGTGACGCCATCTCTTGCGGACCGAGCTTGATGGTCATCGGTACGCCACGCATGTCCGCATCGTTCAGGCGGGAACCGGGCTTCATATCCCGATCGTCCACCTGGATCCGGAGATCCGGCATCTGGTGGCGCAACGCCGCAGCGAGCCCGTGCGCACCGCTCACCATGAGATCGCGGTTGTCCGAGCCGAAGATTGGTACCACCATGGCCTGCGTTTCCGCGAGTCCAGGCGGCAGCACGATGCCGCGGTCGTCCCCATGGGCCATGACCGTCGCACCTATGAGCCGCGTGCTTACGCCCGCGCTCATGTAGAACGGCGTCTGCTGCGTGCCGTCTCGACCGTGGAACGTCACGTCGAACCCGCGCATGAATCCCTGACCGAGGTCGTGCGAGGTGCCCATCTGGAGCGTCTTACCATCCCGCATGAGCGATTCGACGCATGTCGTCGTCTTCGCCCCGGCGAACTTGTCGTCGTTGGGTTTGTCACCCTCGACGACGGAGATGCAGAGCAACTCCTCGCACAGCTCTTTGTAGAGCATCCGCAGCACGTCCACGAATTCACGACACTCCTCATCCGTCTCGAAGATAGCGTGCACCTCCTGCCAGCTGAACTGGAAGGTCCGGAGGAACGGTCGCGGCTTCTTCTCCACCCGGTAGACGTGCGTCCACTGGTTGTGACGGAAGGGCAGGTCGCGATACGAACCGAGTATTCCCTTCCACAGATCGCAGAAGAGCAGCTCGGACGTGGGCGCCATCGCCAGCGGTGCGATCTCCTTCCTCACGAGCTTGGGCGGACCACCCTCCGGATCGTCTTCGTGCTGTTGCACGTGATCCAAAACCGCCAGCTCGGGAGCGAACCCCGCCGCGAACGTCGCCTCCTTCTCGAAGAGATTCAGCGGAATGTGAGACGGCAGTATGACGTTGCGGATGCCGAGTTGCTTGAACCGCCGATCCATCCAGGCCCGGATCGCCTCCCACACGAATGTGGAGGGCTCCAGCATGTAGATGCTGCCGGGAACCGGTGAGTACCGGAACCACCCCGCCTGCTCCAGCAAGCCGAGGTACCAGCCGGAGAAATCTCCTGCTTGCGTTGGGAACGTGCGTTCCCTTCCTTTTGCGCTCATGCGCTTTTCCTCTCGTGAATGTCTTCCCTCTCCTTGAGGGCCGGACGGTGATGACTGTGTGAACCACGGAATGTGGTAGGAACAAGCCGTTTCTACAGCCCCCTTTCATACCATGCGCCAGGTGGAGGTCAAATGTTTTTGTTCTTTCGTAGTAGATATTACCGCCTGGATGAGCCCTTCCGCGAGCGTCGTCTTCGTGTGAGTGGGAGGGCTCATCCAGGCGGCAACATCGTCTATCAAAAAAAGCGTCTACACATGACTGTGCGACGCTGGTCGGGGCGGTCGGATTCGAACCGACGACCACCAGTACCCAAAACTGGCGCGCTGCCTGGCTGCGCTACGCCCCGAAAAGAACGGGCTAGAAAAGAAAGAGGACGGAAACAGAGGCTGTGATTGTCGAGGCGACAGGATTTGAACCTGCGACATCGTGCTCCCGAAGCACGAGCTCTACCAGTCTGAGCTACGCCTCGAAACTCGCGGAGACCGGATTCGAACCGGCGACCACTTGCACCCCATGCACGTGCTCTACCAGGCTGAGCTACTCCGCGATACCTCTGTTTCCGCCAACACCAACGAAAGGACAACTGGTGAGATTTTTACCTTTTTGTCAGCGACCTTGTCAACAGTGGCTTTTCAAGACTATTCTCCGTGTATTCGTATGACCATGATTTCTTCCTCCTGGCAAGAATTTGTTCCGGAGCTGGATGCAGCACTTGTTGCGTTGAAGCAGGCTTCGTTTGCGTTGGGGCAAGCTTCCACGACCGAGAAGAACGATTTCTTACGAGCGTTGGCGGATGCGTTGGTTGCTGACACGGACACACTTCTTAAGGCGAACCGACAGGACCTGGATGCAGCACAAGCAGCCGGTCTTTCTCAGGCGAAGATCCAGCGTTTGGCCTTAGACGAAAAAGGAATCGCATTGATGGCCTCGCAGTTGCAAGACGTTGCCGCGTTGCCAGACCCGATTGGTTCCGGCCGCGTGATGGTTCGCCCAAATGGGCTGCGGATTGAAAAACGACACGTACCCCTCGGTGTGATTGCCGTCATCTACGAATCGCGCCCAAACGTGACGATTGACGTTGCAGCCTTGTGTATTAAATCTGGGAGCGCGGTGTTGTTGCGCGGTGGATCGGAAGCGACGCATTCGAATCGTGCTCTTTTTGCGCTTGTTGAAAAGATGTTGGCCACAAGCGTGCTACCAAAGGACTGTGTCTACTTATTGCCACGTACAGAACGCGAGCTCATTTCACACTTCCTTCAGAAGAAGGAGTTGATTGATGTCGTGATTCCCCGCGGTGGCGCTGAATTGATTCGCACGGTGGCGGAACAGTCTAAGATTCCGGTCATTATGCATGACCGCGGTCTGACGCATATTTTTGTCGATGCATCCGCTGACCAAGAAAAGGCGTTGAAGATTTGTTTGACTGCCAAAACCAGTAAGCCTTCTGCGTGTAATGCTGTGGAAACGGTTTTGGTGCATGCAGATGTCGCTGCGGAGTTTTTGCCGAAGCTGGGTAAGTTGTACGCAGATGCTGGCGTCACGGTTCGAGGCGATTCACACACACAAGAAATCATTCCCTGCGAACCTGCGACGGATGCAGACTGGGATACCGAATATCTCGATTTGATTGTGTCCGTAAAAGTCGTCGCTTCTTTGGATGAAGCTGTTCTGCACATTCGGCAGCATTCGTCTGGCTTGGCGGAAGCGATTCTGACCAAGGATTACACGAACGCACGGAAATTCACCGACACGCTCGATGCCGCCGCATTGTATGTGAACGCATCGACGCGTTTTACCGATGGACACGAATTCGGCAAAGGCGCGGAGATGGGTATTGGCACACAAAAATTGCATGCGCGCGGACCCGTTGGACTGAAAGAACTGACAACCGTGAAGTACGTGGTAACGGGCGACGGACAATACAAATAGCTTTTGTTGAGCGAAACGGGGTGCTCTCGCCAGAGGGAAGAGCCTCCCACTCACCCGCAGACGACGCTCGCGGGAGGCTCTTCCTTCCGGCCAGAGCTTTGTTTACACAAGAAAAAAGGCTCATGTGAGCCGTGACATCTTGGCACCGTGCGGACGGTGCTAGATCGTCGTACTGTCCCAGTGACCTGAGTAGTCGCGCTCGACCGCGAGGCGTTCGGGATTCGGAATCGACCGGATCTTGCCGAACGTGATGAGTTCGGTGACGGCCACGGCCGCACCACCGCTCATCATGATCCCGTGGCCGCTGAAGCCTGCGCAGTGCAGGAAGCGTGGTCTGCCAGCACTCGCATGATCCGGATCGAAACCGATGATCGGCATGTGATCCGGCGTCATCTCATAGAGTCCACAGGACTGATGTCGAATTCCGACACCCGCTTCTCCGAGGCGTGGCAGAAACTTGGCGCACTCGCGTTGCATACGCGCGCCGTAGCCGTCTACGTTCGTGCGGTTGAAGAAGGGGTCGCCGATACGATCTTGTTCAGCATCCTCGAAATCAATCGACAGATAGTGGGCCGGATTCCGAGCATTGGGCATCGACGCCCAGCCCATCATGATGGCCTCATCCGTCGGATCGAAATCACCATTTCCGTTCAGCAGATGTTCCGGGCGAATATACGCCCCGGTCCCTCCACAGATGAACGGCATCGTTCGGAGTTCGTCCGCCGTGAAGACTCCCTGTTCGCGCCGATGCGCAAAATAGAGATGCCGACGGATTGGGTAGACATCCAGATCCCGCCCGATGAACCGCGCCATGCGTGCCGACCAGGCACCGCAGGCGTTGATGATCAGTCGCGGACGAATGACACCTCGGTTCGTATTGACCATCCAGCGGCCACTTTGTGTGTTGTTCGAGATCTGCTGAACACACGTCCCCGAGAACGCTTCGACACCCTGTCGCTTCGCCGCTTCCAGCGTCTCGCGAACGAGCAGCGCCGGAATGGCGAACCCAGCATCCGGGTAGAACGCGGCGACTCGGAGCTCTTCTTCCTGTAGGTACGGGAATCGCGCCATGGCTTGGCGCGCACCGAGCAGCTCGACGTTGCCACCCGCCTCCTTCACATCCGACACGCGTTCACGCGTGCGGCGCTCTCCTGTCCGAGTGTACGCCGGATAGAGGTAGCCATTAAAGGAGACGACGCGTTCGCGACAGCCCGTTCGCTGCTCGAAGTCGCGCATGGTCTGCACGCCGAGGGTTGCGAGAGCGATGTTCGTCGGATGCTCGAAGGCCGTCCGCACGGCCGCTGCACTCCGTAGGGAGCTTCCGTTGGGGAAATCTCCCATCTCAACGATCACGATCCCGTGCACATCCGCTTCCGCAAGCTTCAGTGCACATTGCGTTCCGATCGCTCCCCCACCGATGATCAGCATCTCTGCCTCTTGGGGGAGCGTGCGACTAGATAGCAATGATTCGCCTTCTTGCTTGGGGTCGTCCAACATGGACATCCCCTCCCTTCTCTTTTTCTCCTCGCTTTCACTACGAGGATGCCGCGCGTGATGCGCGGCGGGTTGAACATACAGTCCGTTCTCAGCCGCGTTGATTCTGGCAGAGTGGCGTTTATTTTCAACTTGACGATGCTTTCTTTTATGATGAGAGCGATTTCTTTAGAGGAAGATCTCCTCCGACTCACCCGCAGACGACGTTCGCCGGAGGAGATCTTCCTCTAAAGTCATCCACCAAATAGAAATTGAACAAAAAAATGCGACCAGTGGTTAGGGCCGCACTGTATTGCTCTGCCAGCAGCGCTTATCGCCTAAGCGACGACTACTTGAGACCCTGCGCGAAGGGCAGTGTGTACCCGACGTTGCGGGTGATGGCCCGCTCGCGGGTCACCGCGGCCCAGAGGCTGTCCGCCGAGGCCATGCCGCGACCGGAGCTCTTCTCCCCGCCGAACGGGAGCTGTACCTCCGCGCCGATGATCCCCATGTTCTCGTACAGGATCCCCGCATCGACCTCGGTCTCGAATCGAGCGAGGTCGCGCGGGTTATCCGAGAAGAGGCCGGCGGCGAGTCCACAGTCGGTCGCGTTCATCACGTCGATCATCTCGTCGAACGAACCGACCTGGATGACCACCGCGAATGGAACGAAGAACTCCTCGCGCTGAAAGCGGTGCTCGTCATCCCTGGGCTGAACCCACACGCTCGGAGCCGCCCAGTTCCCTGCACTCGCGAACGCCTCGGACACCTTGGAATCGTATACAGGCTTCAGCTCGAGCTGACGAGCCTCTTCGCGCAGGTCCTCCCATCGATTCGCCGCCCGCCCGTCGATCAGCGGACCCATGGTCACGGCCGGCCGGCGAGAGTCGCCGATGACCTGCTTCGCGAGCTCATGCGTCAGCCGCGAAAGGAAGGCATCCATCGCCTTCTCGTGCACGACGACGCGCGAACAGCTCACGCAACGCTGACCGGACGTCCGCGTGATCGACATCGCCACAGCCTTGGCGGCCATGTCGAAGTCTTCGATGTTCCGCATGGGCATGACGCCGATAACGTTCTTCCCACCACACTCCGCCACCATGGGCAGCCGATGAGGGAAGAGCTCCGCCTGGAGCTTCGTCAGATGCGCCGCGACCTCGGACGAACCTGTGAACAGGACCCGCGCCACGCGCGGATCCATCACGAGTTTTTCGCCGACAGTCTCGCCCATGCCTTGCAGCATCTGGAAGACGCCCGCCGGCACGCCCGCTTCCGCGTAGATCTCCGCGAGGAGCTGTGCGCAGAGCGGCGTCTGTTCCGCCGGCTTCAGGATGACGGGATTCCCGGCCACCAGAGGCACGGCCGTGAGCCAGATCGGCAGCGCGAACGGGAAATTCCACGGTGCGATGGCGACGCAGGGTCCGATCGGCACATGCTGCACCTCCGACCAGCGGTCGGGATGCTCGCCGCGCACAACTTCACCCACGCGTCCGAGCCGACCACGCGCGTACGCGGCCTGGAGCATGTGAATGCCCTCGGTCACGTCCGCCTGGCACTCGACGCGCGTCTTGCCGCACTCGGCGAGCATCGCATCGACGATCTCCTCGCGCCGACGCTCGGCGATCTGCGCCGCCCGCAGCATACACTCGGCCCGATGCACCAGGGACGTCCGGCGATGCCAGCTCCCCTCGCGCCAGATGCGATTTGCGTTCGCCATCGCCTCGCCAATCTGCTCGTCGCACGCTTCCGGCACATGAGCGATCAGCTCGTCCGTCGTCCGGTCATGGACTTCGAACTCCTTGCGCTCCACCCCGTCCGGGGTTTGCACCCACTCGCCACCGATCAGGTGGCCCTTCACTTCGTACATGGCAACTCCTTTTCCTCCGACGCCCTGTGTTTCAGGAGAAATTCCGTATTTAGGCGTCGTGCAACTGTGCCATGTTTCTATTCATTCGGCAAGTTCTTGTGATCACTTACGACCCTATTCTTTCTGGTGTTTTTCAGAGGGTTGTTCTGAACGATTCGTCCGCTCTTCTTCTAACGCGGTGGTGTGCGCATCCCAATACATACGTCCTTTTTCCATTTCGTTCAGTTCGGTGAGTTCATGCGTCACCACACTCTCAAAAAACGATTCTGAAACAGCTTCATTCTTTGCATCGGCGCAGCTGCAGGATCCAAACGGCCCAGAGGGCTCATCCGCATGGTGATGCGTACTCACCCAAATTTCCTCCAGCGGAATGAACTCGTGTACATATCCGTGACCACCATGATGAAACGTACAACTGAGATTTGCTTGCACCCATTTCCGGTCCACGGCAAACACCTTTACACCATCTTGTTCCCGTACAAACGTTTTCCATAAACCCTCTAACCGAAATGTCGGATCCTTTGTAGAAGCCCGATACGCGATTTCCTTTTCGATGTCCGCCCAGAGTGGATTGCGTGTGTCTTTCTGCATAAGGACTACACCGCTGGCCCCATCTGACTCGCATCCAAAGCTGCCGGGCGACCCGCTCCACCTAATTGCGCACGTTTCACAATCTCCGCTTCCACTTCGTTTTTATCGCGACCCACTTTCATACGAGAAAGCTGACGAATCGCCTGAGCGAGTTTTGGATTTCCACCAGTGGCAATGCGTTCTGGTGGTGGAACCGCCATGTTGAACGGCCGCGACGTGGTGCCATGCACCATTAATTTCACGTATGCGTTGAACTTCTCAATATTGATCACGTCGTTTGCATCGAAGACGGGTTCGAATTCTTTCGCGAATGTTTCCGCGTCGTCCACACCAATCCGGTACGCCACCATAGTCCCCACGTTACCGAACACAGCATCGCGTATTTTTGTATCGCCCTGACCGCGGACCAACTGACCCACGTACTGGTGCGCCATGGTCAACGCCAGACGATACTTCCGTGCCTCGGACAAAATCGTCGCAATCGAATCTGTGGTGTAGTTCTGGAACTCGTCAATGTAGAGGAAGAAATCTTTGCGTTGTGCGGACGGCATCGCCGCGCGGCCGAACGCCGCCATCTGAATCTTGGAAACAATAATGAGACCGAGCAAGTCTGAGTTCACTTCCCCGACCGTGCCCTTCGACAAGTTCACTAAGAGAATCTTCTGGTTATCCATGATGTCTCGCACACTGAAACCAGACTTCGCCTGACCAATGATGTTACGCATCATTTCGTTTTCCACGAACCGACCCACCTTTGAAACCAAGTAGCCAAGCATTTCTGATTTGTGGAAGTCCGTGGTCTGCGCCATCTCCTGTTCCCAGAATGCCCGCACCACGGGATCACGCACCTGCGCAACGCGTGCCGCTTGGTACGCCTTATCCGTAAACATGCGTGGAATTTCTGCAATCGTTCCTGGATCGGATGGATTCGCCATCAACGTCAACATGACGTTACGCATCTGATGTTCGAACATGGGACCAATCATTTCCGGTGGGAATAGTTTGTAGAAAATGGCGATCATTTCCTGCACCACAAAGTCCTTTGCTTCTTCGCTGTAGGATTCGAGCATGTTCAACCCGACCGGTCGTTCAGTATCGCCAGGCGCAAAGATGACGACATCTTCTGCACGCTCCTTCGGCACCTGCAGCAAGACGTTTTCAACTAAGTCCCCGTGTGGGTCGATCACGCAAACACCTTCTCCATTCTGAATATCCTGCACGATCATGTTTTCGAGCAGCGTCGACTTACCCGTACCGGTCCGACCACTCA
>CAYJMK010000002.1:21720-24563 GCA_964371425.1 uncultured Candidatus Saccharibacteria bacterium | reverse complement strand
CCGTAATCTGCGCCTGAATCTTTTTTGGGTCGCCAGGAGTAAGAGTGAACGTTGCAGACAGAATCAGCGCCGGACGTTCTTTGAAGATGCTGTGTCGGTAAGAAAGTCCTAGCTCAGAAACTGCATGTTCTTCAAAGAAATCAGCTGCCGGATCAAAAAAACGAACGGACGTAAGCGCATCTTTGATTTCACGTCCATGTGCTCCTGCATTGCCAAACACCGCGCCACCAACGGTTCCGGGAATCACGGCCGCAAATTCAAGACCCGATAAACCGGCTTTCGCGGCTAACACAGCCGCAACGGTCAGTGTCGCCCCCGCTTCCGCATAAACCCTCATGCTGTCAATCGTGACCTTCTTGAACGCAGGACGAATAATCACTCCCGGGAATCCTTCAGGACAAACAAGCGTATTCGTCCCACCACCCAACACAAACCAAGATAATTTCTCAGCCCGAATAAAGACGAAGAGTTCGCGTACCTGTTCTTCTGACGTGGGCTCCGCAAAAAACCGTGATGGACCACCCGTGCGATTTGCCGCGTAGGTGTTAAGCGGAACGTTTTCTCGAACAAAGGAAGGAAGATGCATATGAAACCATCAGGATGCGAGGAGAAGGTTTGGCAACTTTGTAATATCTCCCGCACCAAAGACGAACACAGCCGCGCGCACATTCATCTCGGGTATAACGGTCTCCGCAGCTTCCTCAAACGTAGAAACGAATCGGACTTTGCCCGGCTTCCGCGCTTCTAATTTCTCCACCAGTGTTTGGATCTCATCGGGTTCGCCTTCTTCTCGGCCTGTCACATGGTAGGTCGGAAGCAAAACAACTTCGTCTGCGTCGCTAAAGGCTTCAGAAAAATCTTGCAGAAGACCACTTAAACGCGCTCGGTGGTGCGGCTGGAAGACGCAGATGATCGTGCGATCTGGATAGCGTTGGCGCGCCGCCTGCAACGTGGCACGAATTTCTGCTGGGTGATGTGCGTAATCATCAATCACCGGCGCCCCATTCCGTTCCCCGCGCAACTCGAATCGTCGCCACGTCCCCGTAAACTTCGCGAGCGAAGCGGCCGTTTGTGTGCGCGGAATCTCCAAATGATCGGCAACAGCAACAGCTTGCAAGGCGTTCGCTACGTTATGCTTTCCCGGTACATGTAACGCAAAACGTGTTTTTCCGATGCGAAAGGAGGTTTCTTGTGCCCCTAAAATAAGTTCTTCGGGAACAAGCGCTGCTCGCGCATCACCCGCAAACGAGACCAGAACAGAGGCTGTCTCTTCCGAAAGGCCATCAGAAACAGCTTCGGTACCAGGATCATCCACGTTCAAAATCGCAAGACCATCTGGCGTTAAGTGACCGAGAAAATCTCTAAACGCATCACGCACGGCCGCTTCGTCCACAAACGCATCCGGATGATCGAACTCCACGTTCGTCATGACGGTCACTTCTGGCCAATAGTGATCAAATGCACGGCGGTATTCATCCGCTTCAATCACAAACACGTCGCCCTTTCCTAGTCGTGCATTCGCGCCGTCCAAAAAGGGCAACCGAGACCCAACCAGTACAGACGGATCCAAGCCTGCATCTAAAAGAATCTGGGCAATCATCGCAGACGTTGTTGTTTTTCCGTGTGTACCGCAAATGGCAATCGTACGCGCAGAACGGGTCAGTTCACCAAGAGCTTCCGGATACGTCTGAACCTGCACACCGCGTTTCAAGGCTTCGTCGACTTCTGCATTCGAACCAGGCGCGGCCGCGACCGTTCGTACAACCAACTGAACATCGTTCGGAAGAGCAGAAGCGTCCTGGACACCGATGGCGACGTGTACACCAGTCGCTTCTAATTCATCGGTCACAACACTCGCTTCGCGATCCGACCCACTCACCCGCGCACCAGCCGCCGAATAGAGACGCGCTAAACCGGACAGGCCAATGCCGCCAATCCCGATAAAATACACAGAACGAGAAGCATCAATGTGTAGAGGCATAGGAGGAGCCAGCAAGAGAAAGAACTTCATCGGCAAGAAGGGATGTCGCACCAGGCTTCATGGACTGACCAAGTCGTTCGGCCATTTCGCGTCGGACCGCATCGTCTCCTAACAGTCGCAAAACGTCCTCAGCCAGACGATCACCTGTCAACACAGCTTGAGGAAGGACACGCAACGCACCTCGTTTCACAAATAATTCAGCATTCGCCTCCTGCGGTGACGTGGGAAGCGGGATCACAAGCGTTGCTTTACGCAAGAACGCTAACTCGGTCAGCGTAGAGAAGCCAGCTCGAGCCACCACAATATCCGCCACCGCGTACGCGTCGCCAATCTCATGTAAGAACGGGACCGCGCGATAATCCGATATATCGACACCAGCACGAACCACTGCTTCTAATAGCGGCGTCACATCTTTGCCTTCTCCCGTGATATGCAACACGTTGCAGACGGGCAACAATTTCGGTAAAGCCGCACAAACAGCTTCGTTGATAGCCTGCGCACCCGTTCCACCACCCATCGCAAGAATGGTCGGTTTAGAAAGACCAAATCCAAAACGTTTTCGGACAGCAGCCGGATTGACATCGGCCAGGTCAGAACGAACCGGATTGCCCGTCCAACGCGTTTTCCCCGCTGGAAAGGCCTGTAATGAAGCCTCAAAGGTCACCGTAATCCTTCGTGCGACACGGACCATCAGACGATTCGCAAGCAACGGTTCCACGTCTTGCTGATGCACCAAGACGGGCACTCCAAGACACCACGCAGCCCATGCAACGGGCGGCGCAATAAACCCCCCATCAGAGACAAAGACATCAGGATCTTCATGTGCAACCAAAACCAGCGCGCTCAGAAAAGCCCACACAAT
>CAYJMK010000002.1:9007-21710 GCA_964371425.1 uncultured Candidatus Saccharibacteria bacterium | reverse complement strand
AAACACATCAGAAATGTTTCGCCAGGAGAAATACCGACGGAATTTCCCAGCTGGAAAAACCCGAAACGGAATGCCCGCATGTTCCGCGAGTGTGCGTTCAGGCCCCTCTGCCGTCCCTAAAAACAACGCCTCAAACGGAATCTCGCGTCGCCGTAATTCCTGCGTGATCGCAATCAAAGGAACAACAGGACCTGCGGTTCCTGAACCAGCCAGCAAAAGCCGGAGAGGCTTAGCGGGTGTGGAGACCAACAGCTTCGCGGGCCGAGGGAAGGTCGGCATAACGCGAGATATTGAGAAGAATCCCGACGGCTGCCAGGGTAAAGAGAAGGGCAGATCCACCGTAGGAAATAAACGGAAGCGGAATACCCGTCAACGGAACCAAGCCAGAGATGGCAGCAATATTCATAAACGCTTGGAACACAATCCAAGAAGTCACTCCTGCTGCAACCAAACGCCCAAAGAGATCAGGAGCGTGTCGAGCAATCAAAAACCCACGCCATCCAATAATCACATAGAGCAACAGAATAGGGAGAACACGCAGAAACCCCAGTTCTTCTGCTATCACAGCGAACATGGAGTCACCAATCGGTTCCGGTAGATAATTATATTTTTGGATACTTTTTCCAATGCCACGTCCGGTCAAACCACCTGAACCGATCGCCAATAAGGCTTGATTAATTTGGTATCCAATTCCTTGTGGGTCACGCTCAGGATTGAGAAAAACGGTCAGACGACTCAGACGATACGGTGCAATCTGAATCAGTATGACGATCGCGAGGAGTCCACTGCCGGCAAGAAGCAGAAGGTGTTTCCACGGAGCTCCCGCCACAAAGTAGGTTGTAATCGCCACCGCCAGAATGACCAACATGGTCCCCATGTCCGGCTGAAGAATCACAAGGAGACTAATGATGCAAATGATCGCTACAAACGGAAGAAATCCCGACTGAAAATCATGAATCCCCTTTTCGCGACGCTCAAGCCATGTAGCGAGATACAACAGAAAGGTCAGCTTCACAGCCTCGGTTGGTTGCAACGTAAGATTGCCCAGTGAAATCCAGCGACGTGCACCACCGTGCTCAAACGAAAGTCCTGGAATGAAGACGGCAACGAGCAACAGTAATGTAAAGATCATCGCCAGCGCCGCATAGCGTTTCCACGTCCGATACTCAATTCGAGACGTGAAAGCGAGAGCGATAAATCCAAAAACCGCGCCATACACAAGCTGATGTCCAAAGTAATACAACTTGGTGCCAAAGTTTTGAAAACTCAACACCGTGCTTGCAGAAGAAAGCGCCGCCAATCCAATCGCAACCAAAGCAATAACAGCAAACAAGAGTGCACGATCTACGCGTCCAGGAGCACGAAGAGACATAGTTAGGCTTCTAGTGCAGCAACCAACTGATGAAACACCTGCGCACGTTCACGGTAATCTCGGAATTCTCCAAAACTTTCACACCCAGGAGAGAGCACCACCACATCTCCATGCCGAGCAAATGCAACACATTTCACAAACGCTTCCCGCATGGTTGATGCGTGCTCGACGGGAATGTCTGTTTGTCCAGGTGTCTCTGCGCGCACTTCCGCATATTCGCGCTCCATCTGCTCCGCGGCTGGCCCGTACAAGATCATCGCTCGCATCCGAGCAGAACGAACAGCACGCATCATGTCCAGAAAATCTCCGGCACGTGCGTGCGGACGTCCACCACCCGCTAACAAAACAATCGGCTGCGGGAACGACTGTACCGCCATGCGTGGATTGTCCGGATTACAGCCAGCAGAATCTTCCACATAACTCACACCACGTACGGTTGCGACCGGCTCTAAACGATGCGGAACCCCACGAAACGAAACCGCCACGTTCCGAATCGTTTTTGTATCGATGCCAACAAGAAACGCCATAAGTGCCGCCATCAAAATGTTAGCAAGATTGTGTGGACCAGGCAGTTTCACATCGCGCGCGGCACACAACAAATAACTGCGCCCCTCAGAACGAATCCAAAGATTCCCATCATGGAGATACGCTCCTTCAGAAAGTTCTTCGGTCAGAGAAAACAGGACGACACGGGATGGCAAATCCGAAGCGAGTGTTCGCAAAACAGGATCGTCGGCATTCAACACCGCGATATCTTCGGGCCGTTGGTGCGCGAATAGTTTTCGTTTGACAGCCACGTATGCTTCAAACGTCCCATGATCATCTAAATGATTCGGCTGCAGGTTGGTGAGACCAGCCACCGAAAACGGCTTATCAAAATCAATCAGGAGTTGCCGATTCGAAACTTCTAACACAAAGAGGTCTTCGGGCTGCATGTCAGAAAAGCGGTCCAACAGTTGTACATTCAAGCGGTCGTTTCCAGAAAACCACGCACGTCCACCAGCGTTACACATTTCATAGAGCAAACGCACCGTTGTAGATTTTCCAGAAGTCCCAGAAACAGCCAACACACGACACGGCGCTAACTCGGCGTAGAGCTTCGTGATGTTCCAAAATGGAATCTTCCCCTGTAGTTCTTTTAAAACGGCATTCTGCGGATACCGGAACCAAGCTTGTGGCACAAAAACGAGCTCTGCCTCCGCAATACCATCCAAATACACTTCTTTTCCAATACGAGCTTGGAACGGAAGACGAATGAGTTCATTGAATTGCGTCTCGCGCTCCGCTTCTGTATGCGCCTCATGGAACCGGTCGAAGCTCAAACGAAGGTCATCTGGAGACGCAAAATCGTGCAAGGTGACGTCGGAAGCGCCTTCCGTCGCCAAAAAACGGGCAATCGCAGCGCCTTCGGCGCCCGTCATACCAATCACATGAATACGCTTTTTGAGCAGTTCTTCAGGAAGGAAGGACATAGGCTGACCCATCATACTGGGGAGTGCTCTGCTTGGGAATGCCACTCCAGAAGCCGAAAATCAGCTTTTCTCAGGTGCTTACCCCCGAATCACTTCTCCAGGTCTCTGTGTCGTCATCTGATGGTTCTCAACGACAAATCGCCCAGACACAAGCACATGTTCAATACCGTCTGGATGACGAAACGGATGAGCCAGCGTGGCGCAGTCGCGCACACGTTCAGGCTCCATCACGACCAAGTCTGCGCGCAAACTACGCGCTATGAATCCGCGATCATGTAATCCTAGTTTCAGCGCAGGAAGACTACACGATTTCTGAACCGCCTCTTCCCAAGCCAACATGCCACGCTCACGCACAAGTTCGAAAAAGCGTGGGAACGCGCCAAAGCAGCGCGGGTGAACCAAGTATCCTTTCATCACATCATCTTCCCCATACGAAGCACCTTCGGAAGCCGCCAACGCCAGCGGATGTGCCAAGGTCTTGTCAACAAGGGTTGCATCGATCGACGAATCGAAACACACGGCAAATCCTTCCGTAGCGGTAAGTAATCCCAACATAGCCTCCACAAGAGAAACCTTCTGGGATTCAGCAATTTCCCCAAGTGTGCGGCCCACCAAAGCTGCCTGCACCCGAGATGTACGTGCAATAGCCAACCCAGCAATCCAGCTCGAAGCTGGAGCGAGTTCCTCTGTAGCACGCGCACGCATGGTGGGATCTGCAAGACGTTCCATCATGGCCTCCCGACCACCCTCATGCACCCAGGCCGGAAGGTATTGATACAAAACCGAGTACGAAACGGAATAGGGATAGACCGTCATGTTCACATCGATCCCGTCTTGTTGAGCTTGTGAAATACGGTCCAACACGGTTGGATACATCGCTACAGCTTCTGGTCCGACAGCTTTCAGATGTGAAATGAGAAGAGAGGCACCAGAAACTTTTGCTAGTGCAAGAACTTCGTCCACAGCGGTAGCAAGACCATCACGCTCATCACGTAGGTGGACAGAGAGCAACTTTCCTTCTTCTGCGACAACCATGGCAAGAGCTTGCAATTCTTCAGGAGGCGCTCCCGCTTCATGCGAAAAATTCAATCCGACGGAAAGACCGAGCGCACCTTGCCGTAATGCAGCACGCAATTCTCTCGCAAGTCGTTCAGGGCCCGGGGAAGATGTCGCAAGCGGATTTGACCCAAGCAACATACGCCGCAACGTCCCAAATCCGATCAGCGTTCCAAAATGCAGTGGCAGCGAAAGACGCCGTACGGAATGCAGAAATTCTGAGACAGTGATCCAGTCAATATTCACTCCAGACGTCTCCGTCCATTTCCGAACACCAAGAAAATGTTCGAATGCGAGAGAAGAAGGGAGTTGAACATCTGCACCAAGCAGAGAAGCTGCTCGTCGCGAAGCCTTGAGTGTTCGGGAACCAACAAGTGGTGCGAGAGAGGTCCCACAATTTCCACCTAACATGGTCGTAATGCCTTGTCGGATCAAACTGTCACACGCTGGTCGAGACAGCAGCGTGAGATACCCATCCGCATGGTTCAACAAATCAACAAATCCAGGCATCACAAAACGACCAGAGATATCGACAACACGCTCTGCACGGCGTCCACGCAGATCACCCACAGCCGCAATCAGACCACGCGTAATCCCAATATCCGCTGGGAACCGATCACGACCCGTTCCATCTAGAACGATGCCGCCTTTTAAGATGAGATCGTACACAGAATCGGCTTGAAGGCATCACCAAGAACTTGCCTCGCCATTCTATCGGCCTGCGGCATGCTTGAGAAGAAAAAGGAACGGTGTGGCGTACGTCCTTCTGAAACGGGAAGCGTGTGCAACGTTCGCGCAAGGTCTTCCGCGGGATCAATCAGCCGGACATCTGGACCAAAAAATGCCGTAAAGGCTTCATGTATAAGAGGAAAATGTGTACAAGCCAGGATCGCCACATCGACATCTGTCTGTTTGAGCGACGAAAGAAGTTCCGAAATCGTTTGCTTAACAGCTGGGCGTTCTCCATCTCCCACTTCAATCAACGGCACAAGAGGCGAAAGACCGAGGGTGGTCACACGACACGTTGGATCCAGTTGTTTTAATAACCGTTCGTGCGCCCGTGACTGTGCCGTACCGGTCGTTCCAAGAACAGCAATATGCCCGCTCTTGGACGCATGCAGCGCATCTTCAATCCCATGTTCCAACACACTCACAACGGGCAACGCTGGAAAGGCAGCACGAATCACATCGGTTGCAACTGCAGCAGCGGTGTGACACCCAATCACCAGGGTATCCGCACCATGTCTCTGCAGAAAAGCCGCGTCTTCAAGAGCAAAGGTGCGTATTTCTTCTTGAGAACGTGTGCCGTAGGGAGCACGGGCCGTATCGCCCACATACAGAAGATCTACCTGCGGAAAACGATTGAGAATCGCGCGCACCACCGTGAGTCCACCAACGCCGGAATCAAACACGCCAATCATAGACGCGTCTTTAGTCCACCAACACACGCGGCACCAACGGATTGATACGCGTCACCACTTCGTAGTTAATGGTTGAAAGCGCGACTGCAAGATCTTCCGCAGAGAGCGTTTCATGGCCTTGTGAACCAAGCAGCATGACTGCATCGCCTGGCTTCACCTGTGGCACGTCTGTTACATCCACCATCGTCAGGTTCATGCACACACGTCCCAAAACCGGACAGTGTTCACCCTGAATCAAAACGGTTCCGTTATTTGAAAATCCACGATCAAACCCATCCCAGTAACCGACAGGTAAAACGGCTAAGCGTGTTTCACGTGTTGTGGTGTACGAACAGCCGTACCCAATATGCGTTCCGACCGCTAAATCTTTCACCTGCAAGATTCGTGTCGTCCAAGAGAGAACAGGTTTCAAAACAAATTCCGGATGCACGGCTTGGAAGGCTTTTTTCACTTCATCAGAAGGCCACAACCCGTACAGTCCTAACCCCAGCCGAACAAGATCAAACCGAGAAGTTTCTGAAAGCAGAATCGCCGCCGTACATGCCATGTGGCGCTCCAACCCATCTGCTCCCGATCCACTCAACGCCGCTTCAAACAAACGAATCTGACCAGCGGTATACACGCAGGCCGGATCTTCCGCATCGGCAAAGTGAGAGAAAGCGCCAACGAGTGTCAGACCAGAAAACGCGCACAAAGCTTGTAAGAACCCAGGAACATCTTGAGAGAGAACGCCGATCCGAGATGCGCCCGTGTCGATTTTGAGGTGGATGCGTGCTGAAACGCCGACAGCTTCTGCGACCACACCGACACGCTCCGCTGTTCCAAGGTCATACACCGGAAGTTCGATTCCTGCCGTAATGAGTTCTGGAAGCAGCGTTTCATCCAAAATCGACAACACCAAAATGCGGCCCGTGTGCCCAAGAGCACGAAGATGAAGTGCTTCTGTTCCATCGACAACAGCCAACACATCCGACAACGGAGCAACCACAGAAGCTGTTTCGGCAAATCCATGTCCGTACGCGTTGCTCTTCAACACGGTTGCAAGTTTCGTCTTCTCAGGAAGAAGCGCACGAAACTGTGCAAGGTTGTGTCGAAGCGCAGAAGCAGAAAGAGAAACGGAGGTCAGCATGGATTCATATAACGTAACGGCGTGTCCACAGCAAATCACAGTTGACACACTTTTCAATGCAGATAACCTGCATAAGTTGTTGAAACGAAACCGAAGGAGGAACTGATCGTGTCCTTTCCATTTCCACAAGGGGGTATTTCCCTTCTGCGTCTCCGACAGGCTGTCCGCGATCACGGGATCGAAGCTGTACACTCAGTGCCCATCAGCATAGATCTCGTGCTCGGCCTCACCACATCCGTGGCCGCATCGCTCGGGATCACCGATCCGGGACCGACACGCACATGTCCGGATGCGCACGGCATCCACCGTCCGGTGCGAAGGCAGATACGGACGCTCGCTGATCATCTGAAGATGATCGCAAATACGCGTTACCGTAAAGCCGCGTCGCACGCCGTTTAAGGCGTCTAGCCTCCTTCGTCTGCGTAGAGACGCGCACACACTACCCCCCTCCGCCGCCGACGCCTCCGTCCGCGGCTTTTTTTATGCGTGTGAAGCCGTGTGCGGAACACCCATCACATCCGATCCCATCGCCGCTCGCAACGGTTCCGGAACCACGACGGTTCCATCTTCCTGCTGATAGGTCTCAATGATCGCAGCGAGCATGCGGCTCAAGGCGACGGCTGTTGCATTCAGCGTATGTGCTAAGACTTTCTTCCCTTCCGCATCCTTATATTTCACATGCATCCGGCGTGCTTGGTAGTCCGTCACATTCGAGACACTCATCACTTCGATATACCGCCCTTCGCCCGGAAACCAGGCCTCCGGCTCAATCGTCTTGGCGCTTTTCTTCGATGTCTCCCCTGCTGCACAAAGAGGTAATCGGTATGTAAGCCCAAGTCCGTTTAGAATTTCTTCCTGAATACCGAGCAACTCATCAAACAGTTGCCACGATTCTTCCGGCGTACAAAAAATCACCATCTCGACTTTGTCGAACTGGTGTCCACGAATAATACCTTTCACGTCTTTGCCATACGTCCCTGCTTCGCGACGAAAACACGGAGACGTTCCAAGGTATTTCAACGGCCCCTGTGTCAGATCGATACTTTCGCCATCATGCAAAGAGACAAGAGAGATCTCCGAGGTCCCAATCAACAACAGATCCTCACCCTCATCCGGATTGGGAATTCGGTAAATTTCGCTCTCATCGGCACCTGGAAAAAACCCCGTGTTGTAGAGCGCTGTTTCTTTCACCAAATAGGGCGGAATGACCGGCAGATATCCTTTCTGCGCAACCAAGGCGAAAATCCAGTTATGCAACGCCATCTGCAGTCGAGCCAAATCCCCCATCAGATACCAAAAACGACTGCCGGCCACGCGCGCTCCTCGCTGTAAATCAAACCAGTGCTGCTGTTCAAGAATCTCCCAATGCGGCCTCGGCGTGAAAGGGTAGTCGCGTTTCTGTCCGCCTTCTTTTTCGATGCGATTGTTCTCGATCCCTCCAGGCGGGACCGTCTCATGCGTGTAGTTCGGCAATTGCATGAATCGTTTTTCCCATTCTTGGGTCAGTGCCGCCAGCTTTGCCTCCTCTTCAGTGAGACGTTCAGAGAAAGCCTTCAGCTCAAGAAGCAGACTTTGCTTTTCGGTTCCTTCTAATGAAACAACTTTTTTTCCAGCTTCTTTTTGATCTGCGCGTAACCCATCCACTTTTTGGATCAGATCACGACGTTCTTTGTCGAGCCGGAGAAAATCGTCAATATCAAAACTCGTGCCGCGCTTTTTGAGTTCGCGCATAAGAGGCTCTTTGTCGCGCCGGATCGCATTGATATCGAGCATAGGAAAAGATGTGTCGAAGAGGTCTGAAGGAAGTGATGTATCGGAAGGAGAAAGGAGACCTACACGTGCGAAAGAGGAACCGGAGAAACAGGGGTTGGGGTAGATGTAGGCGTCACAGGATGACGTCCGGAAAGCAGGAATGATCCCAATCCAGCAATCGCAGCAATAAACGTCACCACAGGGCCCACAAACGGAATGGCGGCCAACAACGCGATAATGAACAAACCGAGACTCATCGCCCACAAGTCATGGAGCGGAGGCGCTCCCGCACGACGGCGAGACAGAATCATGTGACCCATCCAAAGTCCCACCGGCGCTGAAGAAGCAAGGATAAAAAACGCAGCTAACGTTGTGACCAGGAAAGCAAGTTTTATCCCAACCATAGTGAACAAGAGAACGAAAAACAGGAGAGGAAGAGCGAACAGAACGAGAATGCCAACACCGAAGGAAACAAAGGGCCGATCACTCAAAGCACGCGCTGCAGAATGCGCCAAACTCGGCATCGCTAAAAGAACGAAGGATCCAGCAAGCACCGCTCCCAAGAATCCAAATAACCACGAACCAATGCGTCCCAGAATGACACGAATCTGGTCTCCGTCTTTCGCGTCTTTCACGAGCTCCTGGTGGAATGTTTTTTTACCAACAACTGCAGCACCAGATGCATACGTCGGTTCTTTCGAACCCGTGATTTCAACGTCGCCATAGACATACGCTTTCGAACCAAGCGTCAGCTGATCAACTTGGCCACGAATGCCGAGAATCGTTCCGTCGATCGTCGCAGTGCTTGTAGCCAGTGTCAGGAACCGACCCACACGTCCGTTTGCAGTCAACTGCTCACCCGCAACGGTGAGGTCTCGACCAACCGTTGAAGCGTCAGAGAACGCGAGTGTGCTCCCTGCAACCGTTGCATTGTCTCCGACCGTGCCAGAAATCTTCACTTCTGCTCCAGCGGCAAAGAGATCATCACGCACCGCACCAGAGATATCGACGATCTTGGCAGCAGCGTAGACATCACCATGCACAGCCCCTGTGATCGTAATAGTCTCAGCAAACACGTAAAGGTCGCCCTCAATCACACCGCGGATATCGACGGTTTGACCCGCCACCACAAAGTCATCGGCAATCGTTGTTTCCGCTGGCACAACAACTTTTCCGTCTTTCTCTGTTGCCATGCGTGTTTCTAACGCCGAGGCTGGTCGCGCTGAAACAGCAGACAATAACAGCATCGAAAGAAAGAGAGGAATGGCGAGAAAAGGCTTGCGCATAGAAAGGCGCTAAGAAGTTGAATAGAACAAGGACCAAAGGGTCACAGATAGACTATCACGCATCTGAACGCAAATAGGAAGATTTGTATTCCTCCGGTTTAAAGGGGTTCGCTCGAACAATCTGGGTTGAAAGTAAATTCCGCTTCGCGAGCTCAAATGGAAGTGCCTTGATAAACACTGTTTGGTCGTACCCAAGACAGATCACAGCTGGCTTGAAACGATCCAACACCGCATACATATCATCTGGATCACCAAGGACTGCTTCGTCTACCAGACCGCTCGCAGCAACGGCTGCTTGGCGCTCTGTTTCAGATTGTTTTGGAAGATGACCTTTCACACGTTCCACTGTTTTATCACGTCCGATCACGCAGATAACAGATGTGCCGTAGGTCCGCGCCTGGCGAAAGTAATCAAGATGGCCCGGATGCAACAGATCGAATGTACCAAAGACAAGAACCAGTCCTTCTTGAGGTTTCTGACCTACGGATGCGTCTGGAGGAATAACGACCGTCATACATAATCAAGCAACCGAAGCCGCAGTTCGGAACTGTTTCGTAACATAGGCAGGATCCAGAGCCGATAAGAACCACCCTGCTTTCGGTCCAGAATCGCGAGCGAGCAGTACCCGATAGAGTGCCTGAAAAGCTTCCTTTGGTGGAATCAGGAGCTCTTTTTTGGCGATGTCGAAAATGGCAGCGTGAAGTTCTTCGTTGCGGAGGCCAGCCTCAACACGATCCGCAATCAAGGCCAACGCTTTTCGCTGGCTATCAGAAAGTTCCAAACCTTCTGGCAACCCCTCTTGCAGTTTGTACACGAACGATGCAGGCGCAGCCCGTTCAATCCACATGCGCGCATACCCTGCCCGCTTCTCCCATTCGGCCTGATCTCCTTCCGTTAAATCCGAACCCTTCATTTCTCGCGCTTTCTCTAACAAATCTACACCTGGCATTTGCACCAAGAAGACAACCTGACTAAACGGCGGCAAAAACCGATCCTGAACAGAGACCCCAGCCGGATGAATCAACACAAACTGCCGAACAAAATCCTGATTGAGTGCACCTTTTTGACGATCAAAGAAGTGCGAGGCGAGTTCGTCGTAGCGGTCGAAGAGACGCGGCATGGTATCGCCATGCGGATCAAATTCCGCAGCGACTTCTGGCCAAGAACCAACCAACAAAATACGAATCAATTCGGTCGGCAAAAACGAAGCCATATCCGCCGCCGTAGCTCCAATTCCCTTCGAGCTCGACATTTTCTTTCCACCTGAGAGCAAGTGTTCGTACTTAATGTCGTACGGATCTGCGTAGCCGAAAACTTCTTTCCCAATCCGCGCCGAGACGTCGCGTGAACCCCCAGCAGCGTTATGGTCTTTCCCCGCACCTTCTACGTGCACACCGTACACAACCCACTTGGCAGCCCATTCCACTTTCCACGGCAATTTTGCACGACCACCAAACGGTGAGACACGTCCAGACGCACCACAGCCCTTCGCCCACTTCACTAAGTCTTCGCGGCATTCATAGGTGACTTCTTCCCCATCGAATCCTGTCACTTTTGTCGTGCCAATTTTGCCGCATGCCTGGCAAATCACTTGAAGCGGATACCAATCTTCTGGTTTTTCTGAACCACTCACGTCTTTATAAATCTGACGAATTTCCGCGTGATGCTCGAGCGCCTTCCGAATACAATCGTCAAACAGTCCAGCCACGTATTTCTCGTACAAACGAGTGAATGTGACCTCAAAACCGAGAGAACGAATCACTTCTTCAAATTCGCGGCCGTAGTATTCCGCAAAGTTCGGCGCGGCAGCAGGATCGGGAGAAGGAACGTCACGAAGCGGCTTGCCCATGTGTGGCAAAAACTCAGCCTCGGACAGATAAGACGGCAATCCATCCATGGGATCGAAATCGTTGATCTCAAAAATGAACTCGGCCGGAATCCCTTTTTCACGCAACACGCGAGCAGCGAGGTCATGGATGGCAATCCCCCGAAGCGAGCCCACATGGACTTTTCCGGAAGCCGTTTTTTCATCACGAACGATCAGTTTTTTGCTCGCCTTAATTTCAGCAGCAAAACGCTCAGCAATTTCTCCAGCAGCACGGTCAGCCCAGAACATAGGTCAATACAAAAAAGAAGTAGCTGAAACTACGTTACGTAATGAACGACTTAGATGCAACGGATATTGACAAGATAGATGCGTATGGCGAAACGAAAGCGCGGCGCCCAAGGCGCCGCGCAATCTACACGCTCTGTTCAACCGTTACCAAATAACGTTACTCAACCGAGACCACCTTGTAGACGATCTCCCCGTTCGGCGCCATCACTTTTACCTCGTCACCTTTTTCGTGGCCAAGCAGAGCTTTCCCAAGCGGCGACTCGTTCGAAATGCGGCCTTCGGTTGGATTCGCTTCCTGCGCCCCCACAATTGCGTAGGTCGCCTTACCCATCTCAGAAGAAACTTCTACAGAAGAGCCCAGCTTCGCCACAGTCCCCTTCGTCTTCTTAATAACCTTCGCCTGCTTCACCTTTTCGTCAAGTTCCACAATACGCTGCTCTGTAAGGGCCTGAGCCTCTTTCGCTTCCTGATATTCCGCATTCTCAGACAAATCGCCCTGCTGTAAAGCCACACGAATGCGGTCCGCAATCTCAGGACGGTCTTTGGTCTTCAACTCAACCAACTCATCCTCAATCTTCTTCAGTCCTTCCGCGGTAACAAAGACAGGTTCCATAGGTCAAAATGGGTTGAAAACAAGCGGCCGGAGATTACCACGACTAAAGCTTCTGTCAAAGCGCTCCTTCTTGGTTTAGGCGTGTGACGAACTCCGCAACCCAAGCTCAACGACATTCTCAAATAACTTCGCAACCGTCACCGGACCGACCCCGCCTGGCACCGGAGAGAGTAATCGAGCTTTTTCCACAACGCTTTCTCGATGGACATCGCCAGAGACTTTTCTTCCTTCGACAGCGGTCCCAGCGTCTAACACAACCGCTCCCTCTTTCACCATGTCGCCACGAATCAAGTCCTTCACACCGGTCGCACAAATCAAGATATCCGCTTCCCGCGTGTGTTTCCCCAAATCCCGCGTGTGTTCATTACAGACAGTCACGGTGGTATGTTCCTGTGTCAACAGAATCGACAACGGCTTCCCAACCAATTTCCCATACCCAACCAACACCACATGGGCGCCATGCAGGTCCACTTCGTACGCATTAAG
>CAYJMK010000002.1:0-8997 GCA_964371425.1 uncultured Candidatus Saccharibacteria bacterium | reverse complement strand
AGATCGCCGCTGGTGTAGGCGGCTCCACAAGAGGACTTCCCGCCGCAAGTAATCCCAAAGAGAACATCGTCAAACAGTCGACATCGACAGATGGATTGATCTCTTCCAAAACCGACTGCGGATGTTGCATCGTATCTGGCAATGGCAACTGCACAATCAATCCATCAACAGCCGCTTCATTCTGAAGATCGCGAACAATCTTTTTCGCCTCTTCCGTTTCCGAAACATCCGGAAATTGTTTCACCACAACATCCAGCCCCGCCTCTATCCCCCACGCTTCTTTTTTTCGGATGTAGCTCAACGAACTCGGATCGGTGCCAAATAACACAACCAGCAATCGTGGTTTCCGATGCGTTTTCTGTATAAATTCCGCTGAACGCACTCGGACACGCTCAAGAACGCGTTCGGCGACAGCATTGCCATCCATAATAGTACATGTAGATGTCATGTCCCTACTACACAGCCATTAAGCAAATCGTGCAAGTTCAGCGCCTGCGAGAAAATGAGAGACACAAATAAGAGATGCAGACGCTCGTCAGATCGCGAGCGCGCCCGAAGCGACCGACTGAACCGTAGCAGAGCTACGGTGAAGAAGGGAGCGAGGACATAAGCCGCGAGATGACGAGCGGATGCGCTCGAATGTGCCTCTTATTTTCTCACAGGCCCTTACTTCTGACGCTGCAGATACCACTGCATCACATCTCCCGCGACCGGCACGGACACAACATCTCCTCCCCCACCACCTTCGACCAAAACAGCAATCGCAATTTTGGGATCTTCATACGGAGCATAGCCCACATACCACGCATGCTCTTTTTTGTTACCCGCATATTGAGCTGTGCCTGTTTTGCCAGCAGAAGAAAAAGAGAGACGATTCAGTTCTCGACCAGACCAATAGAGAACGGTTTGACGCATGGCTTGCTGAACTAATTGAGCTGTTTCAGAACAAACAATGTGTCTGGAAAGAATCGATGGCTGGAGTTCCCGCGTTTCTTTTGTTTGTGAATCGTACAGTTTGCGGACGAGACGTGGCTTGTAGAGCGTTCCCCCGTTCGCAATGGTCGCTGTCCAGGAAGCCGCCTGCAGCGGTGTCGCCAAGAGATCGCCCTGCCCAATGCCCATGTGATAGGTGTCGCCTTTGTACCAAGTCTCGCCTTTGTGGGCGATTTTCCAATCTTCGGTGGGAACCAACCCTGGTGCTTCTGCGGGCAAGTCGATGCCAAGTCGCGATCCGAGCCCAAATTTGCGGAATCCAGCCGCAAGGCGTTCACGACCCAACCCCGCAATATCTCCATACCCACCAGAAACGGCGTAAAAATAGATATCAGACGATTTCGCAATCGCGGAAAAAAGATTCATCGTGCCAAGCCCTGCCCGATTCCATCCAACGAACAAATATGTAATCGCAGGATTGTATTCGTGTTGCACCTGAATCGAACCTCGATCGACCACCGTTGTAGAAGAGGTAATGACTCCTTCTTCCAGGGCGGTAGCTGCAACAACAGGTTTGATGGTGGAACCAGGCGGGTAGGTTCCAACGACTGCACGGTTGAACAACGGCCGACCTTCATCTGCTAACAAAGCGCGATAGGCTTCTTGCGAGATGCCGCGTGCAAAAAGATTTGGGTCATAACTTGGCAGACTTACCATCGCAAGTACATCTCCCGTGCGTGGGTCCAACGCAACCACCGAACCGGCTTTAGACCCAGCAGCTTGCATCGCGCCTTGCAGACGTTCACGTGTAAACGCCTGAAAATCTTTGTCGATCGACAACACCAGACTCGCCCCTGGAAGAGCTGCCTGTTCCGCAACCACGCTTTTCAACGTTCCAAGCGAATCGACCTCGACCTGCCGCCGACCATACGTGCCACGCAACGGATCTTCATACTGTGCCTCTAACCCAGACTTTCCAATCACGTCATCCAACAAATAAAACGAATCCTTGGCATCTGCATCGTCATATTCTTCTTGAGAAATACGCCCCACGTATCCAAGCAAATGGGCAAAATCAGCGCCACCCACATATTCACGTCGTGCACGATACTGGACATCGATCCCTGGCAGTTCCAAGGTATTCGCACGAACACGCAGAGCCGCTTCCCGATCAATATCGTCCACAATCGTGGCCGGCTGGTAAGAACGCAGATCCAAAGTAGCGAGTTTGTCGATCAGGTCCGTTTCAGGAAGACCAAGGTATTCAGCAAGATGAGCCGTGAGGGTCCGATGGGCATCAGAATCTTTCGCCGGAAGATCAACAGGAATCGCAGCGATTTGATACACCGGGATATTGCGCGCTAACACATCTCGATCCGCGTCGTACACAACACCTCGAGCAGCAGGCTCAACCAAAACACGAAACCGATTTTCGTCTGCCGCATTCCGCAACTGCGCTCCTTCCGCACCTTGTAACAAAAACAGACGAACCGTCAGAATGCCAAACAACAGTGCCAACACAGCAGTCATCCAACGCAACGTGCGCGTGTCATAGAGCAATCGCACGGCACGCGGCGCCTGCAAGCCATTCTGCGCGCCCACCGTTTCTTCCCATTCCGTCCCGTGTTCATGTTGCTCAACCCGTCGAGACGAGTCTGTGTACAGGTGTGGAATATCAAAGGGATCGACAGGCATGCGCATTTTTAGAACGACTGACGCAAACGGGAACGACGCTGTTCAATGGTCTGAAAGAGGTCGTGCAACCGCCGAAAAAATGGCTGGAATAAGAACGAAGCTGCAACAGTCAATAACAAGGTCGCAACAAGGAAGAGAAGAAGGGTGATATCTGACATGGGTGTGGCCACCGCCGGAACAAACGGAGAGAGGGCGATGCGGACCAGAGACGACCCAGCAAGAACAGGAAGGCTCCCAGCCAAAGTGAAACTGATGTGCGCAAAACGACTGCGGCTCGCAAGCACACGATCACGTAAGACAAAGAGAAGCCAGGTCGCGAGCAGAAGAAGTAAAGCATGCAATCCAAACAAGTCCGGTGAAAAAAGATCGAGTAACACACCCCCTGCAACCGCCCACAGTAACGCTAATGGATCATCCTCGAGGGCAACCCAAGCAGCCAACCCAGCTAAAACAAGGTTCGGAACAATACCAAACGGGAAAACCGCAGCCAAAAACGCCTGCTGAAACAAAAACAGGAGCGTGAGAGAGATAAGAACGGCAATCACGCGAAACATGGAAGAAAACTCAAGAAGGTTTCACCACAAACACAAACTCCAGACGATTGAAATCGACAGCTGGTCGAACACGCGCACGACGGAACAATTCGTTTCCGGGTTCTGGTGCCTCCTCCACACTGCCGATCAACAAGCCTTTTGGAAACGGGCCAGCCAAGCCCGTCGAAAGCACTTGGTCACCCGGTTTAATCTGCGCATCTGGCGGAAGTGAGTCGAGCAAGAGACCTAGTCCACGATCCCCCACCACAATCCCATTCGCGCGCGAGCCCTGCACAACAGCATGGACCGTACTGTGCACATCCGTGAGCAGAAGCACGTTGGCCGTGGCTTCGTCTGATCGATACACGCGCCCGACAAGCAACCCGCTCGATGCAACGACAGCCAAGTCTTCCTTGACACCATCACGCGTTCCCTTGTCAATAACGAGCATCTGAAATTCAGCAGAAGGCGCGCGCCCAATCACTAATGCGGGAATCGTTGCCGCTTGTGCTTCTTTCACAAATCCAAGTTGTTCGCGCAAAATCGCATTTTCGCGACTCAATTCCTCAACGTGTGCCACTTGCACACGTAAGTCGTCTACTTCTGCTTGTAATCGCGCGTTCTCTTTTGGCAATGAACCGATACGAAAAAAAGCGGAGAAGGCCTCACCTGTCCCTCTTCCTGTACGAGAAATACCTCCGGCAAGAGGTGAAAGGATACGTAACAACAAACTTTCCACTGGACGCAGAGGACCTGTTGCATGCAAAATCGCGGCCAACAAAACCGCCCCAGCCAACCCAGCAAGTAATGCGTACGGAGATCGACGACCTTTCTGTGAAGGAATGCGGAGACGCGGCATAAGGTCATCTGATCCGCAAAACGAAGAAATTCTACTTGAACGCCTTCTCGAACTTGGTCGAGATGAGAACGCTCATCAGAGCATCCAAGTCCTCAAGCACGACACCCGTCCCGCGCACCACAGCAGTCAGTGGGTCATCCGCGCGGAACACCGGAATTTGCGTTTCTTGCGCAATCAAACGGTCAAAGCCACGGAGCAGGGTCCCACCACCCGCGAGCACGATCCCTCGATCCATAATGTCCGCGACCAACTCTGGCGGTGTCTCTTCAATCACCAGCTTGATATTTGACACAATCGTCGAGACAGATCGTGCAAGCGCCTTCCGGATTTGTGCATCGTCCACAATCACGCGCCGTGGCAAACCCGTCAGCAAGTCACGGCCCGTCATGGTGGTTTCAAGGGGCTCTTTCAATGGCACACAGGAACCCACGGCAATTTTAATTTCTTCTGCCGTGCGTTCTCCTAGCAACAAGTTATGTTCGTCGCGCGCAAACCGAATAATGTCTTCGTTCATTTCATCTCCAGCAATACGAAGCGTACGGGATACCACAATCCCACCCAGTGAAATGACAGAAATTTCCGTGGTCCCACCACCGGAGTCGACGATCATCACGCCGGTTGCATCCTGCACCGGAAGACGCGCGCCGATCGCGGCCGCCATGGATTCTTCAATCAAAAACACTTCGCGCGCACCAGCAGACAAGGCCGCTTCTTCCACGGCGCGCTTCTCCACTTCCGTCACACCAGACGGAATGCCAATCACACAGCGTGGTCGCGGAAAGAGTGAAAATCCTTCTTGGTGCACTTTTTCAATAAAAAACTTCAACATTTGTTCTGTCACTTCGAAGTCAGACACGACACCATCCACTAAAGGGCGTGTCGCGACAATATGTCCTGGCGTCCGACCAACCATCCTCTTTGCTTCATTCCCAATCGCCAAAATCTGTCCGGTCTTTTTATTCACGGCAACAACGGAGGGTTCGTTAATAACAATCCCCTTGCCACGCACATAGACAAGGGTGTTTGCTGTGCCCAAGTCGATGCCGATGTCCTTGGAAAAGCGACCAAGCGCGTTGTCGAGGAGTTTCATAGCGTCTGAGCATTCTACCCGCTCCCGACCTGAAAGGAAAGGCTTGCAAATGGCCTGAAATAAGCACAGAAACGCAAAAAAAAACCGATAAAAACCTACAAAAACGATCATGAACGGAAGAAAAGCACCTATGCGCTTCACTCAAAAAACCACCAAGAAATCAGCTAAATCAACTTCGTCAGGATTTCTGTCATTGGAACCACCTGTGCTTCTTGTTCAGAACGGCGTTTCCACTCCACTCCATTCTTTTCAAGCGTTCGCAGACTGATAACCACACGATACGGAATCCCGATCAAATCTGCGTCGCCTAACTTCTCCCCAGCGCGCGCATCGCGATCGTCATACAACACATCAACACCCGCCTTTTGCATGTCTTCATACAACGCATCTGCCGCCTTTTCCACCACACTTTCTTTATCCGGCAACGCGACCAAGTGCACCCGGAAGGGCGCAATAATCTCCGGCCAGAGGATGCCAGCTTCGTCATGGAATGCTTCAACCAAGACTCCCATCGCGCGAGAAACACCAATTCCGTAGGCACCCATCACCAGCGGTTTCTGCACACCATCTTCGTCGGTAAACATGGCGCGCATCGGCTCCGAATACTTGAACATCTGACGGAAAATGTTCCCCACCTCACTCGCCGCGACCGTCTTCAACGGACCGCCACTGCATTGCGGACACGTCATGCCGTCCGACACGTTTTTCTCTTCCCACACTTCATTGTTATATGCGTACAAACACGCATCGCAGGCCAGAATGGTGTCTTCTCCCGCTGGAATCGGAACTTGAAATTCATGGGAAGGCAAATGTGACATAGCTCCACCACTTGCTTCTGTGTAGTACACCTTCGGGAAGCCTAACCGCGCAAAAATACGACGGTAGGCATCCGCCACCACATCATAATAACGATTCAAATCCGCCTCGTCCCGATGAAAGCTGTACTGATCCTTCATTAAAAACTCGCGACCACGTAGAATGCCAGATTTGGCACGCGCTTCGTTCCGGTACTTGGTCTGGATTTGATACACGGAAAACGGCAGCTGCTTGTACGACTGCACAAACGTTCGAATGGCATCCGTAATCGGCTCTTCATGGGAATACGCCAAACCCATTTCGCCTCCGTGCGAATCCTTCAGATGAAACATCACGTCATTGTCCCAACGATGCGTTTCGTCCCAAAGCGTTCGCAACTGCAACGCCGTCATTTGCAATTCTTGACCACCCACGGCATCGATTTCTTCACGCACCACATCTGCAATCTTCCGCAACACACGCCACCCCAGCGGTAAGTACGCGTACGCTCCTGCCATCGTCTTATGGACAAATCCCCCGCGAATCAAAAATTTGGCATTCAACGCATCTTCTCCTTTTGGAGCTTCGCGAAGCGAATGGGTGAACAGGTGAGACTGGCGCATACAAAAACGCTAACAGCGAAAAACAAATATTAGGAAAACAACTTCGTGACAAACGTCGCAATCGGACTCCAGAATCGAGAAACATCTTTTGCCGTCACAGCGAGCATCAAAATTAACAAGGCCAAGAAACCAATCGTGTGAACGAGACCTTCGACCCGTTCCGGAACGCGCTTCCCACGTACTTTCTCAATAATCGTGAACAGGAGACGTCCACCATCCAACGCAGGAAGGGGCAACACGTTGATCAGAGCCAAGTTCACAGAGAGCACAGCCGCAAATTGCAAGAGCGAAGCAAGACCAAGCTTGGCCGCTTCACCCGTCAAAACCGCAATCCCAACCGGTCCAGCCAAGTCTGCAGAAAGACCACCGCCCGTGAAGAGCGATTTCACAATGCTCGCCAAAGAAAGAACAATCGTTGCCAGCAAGCCGAAGGCGGCCACAGACCCACGCGCAATAGCTTCATACCATGGATACGAAATGACCCCAGTCTGCACCAACCCGATTCCAAGCGCGCCCTGTCCCTCTGGCGATTCCGTTCGAGGCGTGACATGGATCGTTCGTTCATCAGATCCAAACGCGAGGACGATTTCTGTCTCCTGACCTTTCCGCGCATCCACCAACGCGACTGCCTCAGCAACAGAATCAACCGGCTCCCCTTGGACAGAACGAATTGCGTCACCAATCTTAATGCCGGCCTGTTCAGCCGGTGAACCTTTTGCAAGATCAATAATCTGTACTTTCACATCGCGGATCCCAACACCTGGTCCGTCCACCACTGTTGGGACACCGATGCCAAAGACAATCGATAGCAACAGCATCGCCAACAACATGTTCATGACCACACCTGCGAGTAACACAGACAAGCGGGCCCAAAACGATTTCGAACGGAAACTTCCTCCTTCGGTGTTCTCGCCATTTTCACCAAGAATCTTCACAAAGCCGCCTAACGGGATCCAGTTGATCGAGTAAACCGTGCCCTTACGCATGATGCCGAAAATCCGAGGCGGGAACCCGAAGCCGAATTCTTCCACCTTCATGCCCGCCCGTTTTGCCATGATAAAATGACCAAGCTCATGCACGAACACAAGGAATGCGAGAACAAAAACGAAGAGAAAAATGGTCAACATAGGTAAAAAGTAGATAGCCGGCCGAGTTTAGCGCACGAATCCAGACGAGCAAAGGCGTGCACCCGAAGATACAACAGACAACTCTAAACCGTCATGACTTCCTGCTCTTTTGCTTTCACGATCTCTTGTATGTTGCCATTAGCGCTATCGATCTCCTTTTGAATCGAAGCAGTCCCAGAACGTCTGTCGTCGTCTGAAACAGAAGCGTCACCCTTCAAACGCTTGATTTCTTCTTCACGCACATTCCGAACGGACACACGCGCCTCTTCTGCTTTTCCATGCAGAACGTGTACCAATTCTTTCCGACGCTCTTCTGACATCGGCGGAATCTTTACGCGCAACACATTGCCGTCCACCGTTGGATTCAATCCGAGATTCGATTCTTGAAACGCTTTCTCAATCGCATGCGTTGTCGACGGATCAAACGGCTGAATCACTAACGACTGTGCATCCTGCACGCTGATTTGAGCCATGTGTTTCAGCGGTGTTGGACTGCCGTACGCTTGAACCGTGAGATGGTCGACCAACTCAGCCGACGCGCGACCAGTGCGGAGCCGAGAAAGCTCTTGCTGAAGATGCTTAATCACGGCGGACAAACGGGACGAGAGATCGTTCGACATAGCTTATTTCACTTTCTGAATCGCCATAAAAAGGTCTTGGGAACCATTCGGATCAATCGTTAATGCACGGATGCGATTCGTTGTGACCTTCTGTGGATCCCATGTCTCTCCAAGATCGCGTGAGACATAGAATGAAGAATCGATCGCCACATACACCGGAAGGATACTGAACGGATCCAACGCAATATGCAGTTCAGAAACAGAACCAGGCTTCACTAAAAGAGGCACATCTTCCCACGTATCGCCTTCATCTCTACTTCGCGTGAGACCGTAGCGCGATGCGACATACACCATACTCGGTAGTGCAGGACTAACTTCGACATCGAAGACTTGTTGCGCACCACTGAAGGCTTCGTTTGCCTCTAGACGCGTCCAACTTTTCCCAGCATCTGTGGTTTTCCAAACACCATGCGATTCGGTTGCGACATAGATATGACGTGCGTCTTGTGTTGGCTCGATCTCGATATCAATAATCCGCGACGGAAATCGAAACACCGTCTGCCACGTCGTGCCGCCATCTTCTGATTTCAAGAACGTTGTATCCTGTGAACCCGCGTACACACGACGATCATCGAACCAGTCAACAGCAACAGCATCGACACGTTGATCACCATGCGTAGCAGAATAAACCTCTTTCCAAACAGATCCTCCGTCTTCAGAGCGATAAATTTTTCCTGTTCCTGCTAACGCACCAGCGGCATACGCAACACCTTTTGTTTTCG
>CAYJMK010000001.1:28312-30594 GCA_964371425.1 uncultured Candidatus Saccharibacteria bacterium | reverse complement strand
TGCTGGAGCCTCAGCATGCACAGCCTTTGGTGCATCTGTTGTAGCCGATGCAGAAAGAACGGCTTGACGCTTCACTGCACCACGAATCAAGCTCGAAACTTTCACACCTCGACGTGCCTCGACTTGTTCAGGCATTTCGAGCTGTGTCAGAGCTTTCATCGCAGCTTCCAAGTTCACGAACCCGTTGCTAGTGCCATACATTTTTCCGAACACATTTCGTACTCCAGCGAGCTCCAGAATCGTTCGAATAGCACCACCAGCAATCAACCCTGTTCCAGGAGGAGCTGGTTTCAAGTAAATCTTGGAGGCCTTAAACGAACCATGCACTTCATGTGGAATCGTTCCAGCACCCATCAGTGGGACACGAATCATGGTTTTTTTGGCACGCTTGACGGCCTTTTCCGTGGCAAGAGAAACATCTGCTCCCTTCGCCGTACCAAAACCGACACGACCTTTTCGATCACCAATCACAACCGTGGCACGGAAACGAAACCGGCGACCACCGGCGACCATGCGAGAAACACGGGCGATGTCGATAATTTCCTGATCAAATTCTGGCTTCGGTCGGTCCTTCATAGGAGCTCGACCTGCACCACCTCTACTGTTGTTGCGCATGGATGGGGGCATCGGAGTACGTTGGAACTAGAACTGAAGACCGCCTGCGCGAGCTGCTTCGGCCACGGCTTTGACCCGGCCATGATAAGCAAACCGACCTCGGTCAAAAATGACAGTAGCAATACCCTTCTCTTTAGCACGTTCAGCAAGCAAGACACCAACAGCCTTCGCGCGCGCAACACCCATCAAAGCGGCATCGGAAACGTTGTTGTCATGAACCGCGAGGATCGTTCGACCGGCAAGATCGTCGATCAACTGGACGGAGATGTGCTTCAACGTTCGAGAGACAGACAAACGTGGCCGTTCAGCTGTACCACGAATACGAGCTCGGACACGGTTCGCTCGACGTTCACGCTGTTCATTGACAAGACGAGAAGGCATAGGAATCAACAGAATTAGCTGCTGGAAGCAGTCACGCGCTTGCCGACCTTTCGGCGGACATGTTCGCCGACATAGCGGATCCCCTTACCTTTGTAAGGCTCGACAGGACGAATCGAACGAATTTCAGCCGCGACCTGACCCACACGCTGTTTGTCAGGACCAGAAACGGTCAAAATAGCATCTTCAACCGTGACCGTAACATCAGGGGGAACGGGATATTTCACAGGATGAGAAAAACCCATCGCCATGGTGATCAACTTACCCTGCCCCTGAGCGCGGTAGCCAACTCCTTGGATTTCTAGTTTCTTCTCGAATCCTTTGGAAACACCTTCAATCATGTTCGCGAGAAGAGCGCGAGAAAGACCCCAAAGAGCAGATTGCTCCAAAGCATGAGCAGCTGTGACACGCAGCTCGCCTTCAACAAGAACAGCAGAGATGCCTTTCACAAGCACAACAGAGAGTTCGCCTTTCGGACCTTTTGTCGTCACCGAAGAACCGTTAATGGTAACAGTGACGTCAGCGGGAACAGCAATAGGGAGGCGGCCGATGCGGGACATAGGAATTTACCAGACGTGAGCAAGCAGTTCACCACCCACTCGCTTCTTGCGAGCCTCGGTATCCGTGAGGATGCCGTCCGGTGTCGAAAGCAGAGAAAGACCAAGACCTTGGCGCACGCGGCGCAAGTCACGGTAGGAGGTGTACCAGCGCTGACCAGGCACGCTCATGCGCGTAATCGACTTCAAAGCAGGCACACCTTCTGCAGACGCTCGCAACGTCAGATGCAATAGCTGCTTCGGCTTGTCACCTTCAATCGCAATCGCGGACAAGAATCCTTCACGCTGAAGAACCTTCGCAATCTCTTCTTTGATGCGAGAGTGCGGAACCAGAACGGACAGCTTCTTCACAGCCGCTGCGTTACGCAGGGAGGTGAAAAAATCAGCGATAGGATCGGTGGAGGGCATAGGAGGTTACCAGCTCACTTTAGAAATACCGGGAATCTCGCCGCGGTTCGCACGTTCGCGGAAACAGATACGACAGAGATCAAACCGGCGCAAAAAGCCACGGGTACGACCGCAGAGCTGACAAATGTGAAAGCGGCGTGTCGAGAACTTCGGCTTGCGACGGGCGCGCGCTTTGAGAGATTCCTTAGACATAGAGATCAGGCTTGTGAAGGAGTTCTCCATCCTCCGCGATCGAACCTCTGAGTTGATCCAATTCTACCGGGATAACATCGACACGCAACTCTACGATATCATGCGGGTCTTGTCTGTGATTTCTGCAATTTT
>CAYJMK010000001.1:2453-28302 GCA_964371425.1 uncultured Candidatus Saccharibacteria bacterium | reverse complement strand
GCTTGTGAGGGAGATGCAACAGCGACGACGGCTTTCTCGGCAGCTTTTTGTTGCTTACGAGCAGCCTTACGAGCCTTCTTCCGCTCAGAACGGCTTTCACCTTCTTCTTGCTTCGCGAACGGAAAGCCCATGGACTGGAGAAGCAACCGAGCCTCTTCATCGTTTTTAGCTGTCGTCGTCACGCAAATTTGAAGACCATGAGAATATTCGACTTCGTCCGCACGAATTTCAGGGAACACAGTATTTTCCGTCATGCCGAACGCGTAGTTGCCGTGACCATCAAAGGCTTCAGAAGGGATCCCACGGAAGTCACGAACGCGGGGTAACGTAACACGAACCAACTTCTCCAAGAAATTGCGCATGCGATTGCCACGAAGGGTCACAGACAATCCAACAATCTGATCCTCACGGATGTTAAAGTTCGCAATCGATTTACGCGCTTTGCGCTGAACTGGTTCCTGACCGGTGATGCGCCGAAGCGTAGCCATCATGGCTTCCATCAATTTGGCATCTTTCAAACCTTTGCCCGTCCCAATATTCACGGTGACTTTCGTCACGCGCGGCACTTCGTGCACGTTCGTGTAGCCGAAACGCTCTTTAAGCTTCGGAATAGCGACATCGCGGTATTGGTCGGAAAAGAGGGACATGGAATCAGGAAAGAATACTAGGCGACTTTAGAACCACTCTTCGAGGCGATCCGGACCTTCTTCTGGTCCTTCCCTTCCCCTTCAAGTTCAAAACGGACGCGACTCGGCTTTCCGGTGGACGGATCAGCCAACATCACGTTCGAAGCATGGATCGGCCCATGGAAATCAACCCGCTGGCCCCTCTGGCCACGACGAGCTGCCTTGAGATGTTTAACCATTTTGTTCACGCCGTCAACCACCAAGCGGCCTTCCTTCGGAAAAACCTGCGTGACCTTGCCTTTTTTACCTCGGTCCTTACCAGAGATAACAATGACAGAATCTCCCGTTTTGATGCGCATGCGAGCCATAAATATGCTTAAAGGACCTCAGGCGCCAGGGAAATAATCTTCTGGTATCCGAGCGCGCGCAATTCGCGCGCAATAGGACCAAAGATACGTGTTCCTCGCGGGTCTTTTGTGTCCGCGTTTAAAATAACAGCTGCATTCTCATCAAAGCGAATGTAGGAACCGTCTTTTCGACGCAATTCCTTGGCCGTGCGAACCACCACGGCCTTCACAACTTCCTTGCGCTTCACAATGCCACCCGGAACAGCCTCTTTCACAGAAGCAACAAAGACATCGCCAATCTGGCCGTAGCGCTTTTGGCTACTTCCCATCACATGGATCGCACGAATGCTTGTTGCACCCGTGTTATCCGCAACCTTGAAGTTGGTTCCTTGCTGGATCATACGTGCTTCTTACTTTTCTTCTCGGCACCAGAAACCGGCGCGAGAACCCACCGCTTCCCTCGCGACATCGGTCGTGTCGCCATAAAAGAAACTTCTTGACCTACTTTGGCTTCGTTGTGAGCATCGTGAACTTTGTACTTCGTCGTGGAGCGGAAGGACTGGCGGTATTTCGGGTGCGACTTCATGGAGTTCACAGCCACGACAGCCGTCTGATCCATGGTTGTGCTAATCACAACACCACGGAGTGTGCGAACAATCTTCTTCTTAGGAGTGATGTCAGACATAGGGGCTAGGAAGCGGAGGAAACAGACTTCTTCTGCTTGTCATCAGCGGCCTCAGACGCAATCATCTGTTCCCGCAACAGGGTCTCCCCCTGAGCAACAGACTTTCGCAAGACAGCGACTTCATGCACATTCTTATGCTCAAGCGTCGCCACACGAAACGAGAGCTCACGGAGAGCCTCACGCTGTTGAGCAACAAACTTGCGCAGCTCAACCGCAGACAACTTCCGGAGGTCAGAAAGGGATTTGAGGTCCATACGTCTAGGAAGAGACACCGCGTCCAGTGCGGGAAACAATCACGGTCTTTACCGGAAGTTTGTGAGCCGCAAGCGTCAACGCTTCGCGAGCAACTTCTGGAGAAACACCATCGATTTCAAAGAGAATACGACCTGGCTTCACAGGAGCCACAAAGTGGTCCACAGAGCCTTTTCCTTTACCCATCGGCACTTCAGCACCTTTCTGTGTGCGCGGACGATCCGGGAATACCCGAATCCAGATCTTGCCACCGCGCTTGAAGGCACGGGTCATGGCACGACGAGCAGCTTCGATCTGACGACCTGTCAACCAGTTCGCTTCTTGTGACTTCAGGCCCATCGTCCCGAACGCTAAGCGGTGACCACGTGTCTCAAACGAAGACATCGAACGGCCTTTGTGCCACTTGCGGTGCTTGACTTTCTTAGGCATCAGCATACGAGGGGGATGGGTCGGACGGAGAAAAAAGACTAGGCAGTAGCGGACTCAGACGGAGTCACAGGAACCGCTGGTGGCACAACCGTGCCAGACGGAGATCCCGCAGGCCGTGAGCTACTACGAGGACGGGCCCCGCGCGGACGACGATCTTGTGATCGTTCAGCCTCACGGCGCTCCTTCTCAAGCATCTCATCCGTTTTGAAGACGTCACCGCGGTACAGCCAGACCTGAACCCCAATCACACTGTATGTGGTGTACGCATTTGCTTGCGCGTAATCGATATCCGCACGCAGCGTATGAAGAGGAATTTTGCCAGAGACAAGCCATTCGCGACGGGACATGTCTGCCCCATCCAAACGACCAGAGACCATGATCTTCACACCTTGAACGCCCTGCGCAGCAGTCACACGTTCAATCGTCTTCTTAAGAACACGTCGGAAAGAAATACGCTTCTCAAGCTGCTCAGCAACCTGCTGCGCAACCAACGCCGCATAGCGTTCTGGGTTACGAATCTCATGCACATCGAGTTCCAGACGTGTTCCCTGTGGAAGCAGTTTGGCGATGTCTGCACGAAGCAGATCAATCCCTTGTCCACCTCGACCAATAATGATACCCGGACGAGAAGTATGAATGACGATACTCATGACACCAGCCTGACGATCGATGTCGATCTTAGCCACGCCCGCTGTACGGACGCGCTTCTCAAGCATGCGGCGAATTTTCAAGTCGGAAATAAGTTGCGTTCGGTAAGACGTTCGGCCAGGCGAAAACCAGACAGACCGCCATCCGCGAAGGATGCCGAGACGAAACGCGCGTGGATCAACTTTCTGGCCCATAGGATAAGAGGAAGGACGAAAACTAGGCAGATGCCGAGACGGCATCTTTACGTTTGGCCGCAGCGGAGGAAGCAAGAGCTTTCTTCGCAGACGCTGGTTGAGTCGCCTTAGCTGCCTTGAGAACAGCGGGCTTCTTCTTCGCAACGGGATCACCAGTCAACGTCACAGTCATGTGGCACAAGCGGTGCCGAATTGGGAAGGCGCGACCAAACGCGCGAGGCTGGAAACGCTTGATCATGCCAGCAGAGCCAACTAACACTTCTTTCACTTTCAACGTGGCTGGATCAAGCCCATGAACATTTTCCGCATTCGCCACCGCCGAACTCAAAAGCGTGGCAAGTAAACGAGATGCTTTCAATGTGGAAAACTTGAGCTGCTTGACAGCATCCTGAGCAGAGAGCCCACGCACAAGTCCCGCAGCCAAACCGGCCTTACGGGAAGAAACATGCGCACTTCGGAGGGTGGCAGAAACGTTCATAGGCTATTTCTTACCCCTAGCAGCCGGAGCGGCAGCGGCTGGTGCAGGTGCTGCAGCCGTTACTCCAGGGGCTGGAGCACGCGATGCTTGCTCTTCTTCCTTCGCCATCTTGCCACCATGCACGCGGAACAAACGAGTTGGAGCAAATTCACCAAGCTTGTGTCCTACCATATCTTCCGTCACAAACACTTTGATGTGTTCACGACCGTTGTGAACACCAAACCAGAACCCAACAAATTCAGGCGCAATGGAAGACCGCCGCGCCCAGGTTTTGACCACCGTCTTTTCGCCCTGGCGGAGCTTAGAAATCTTCTTGATCAGTTTGGGATCTACGTAAGGTCCCTTCTTCAGTGAGCGGCTCATAAGTGTGGTCTAGCGATTTTTCGGACGCCGACGAACGATCCAACGGTTACTTGGCTTCTTCTTGTCCCGAGTCGGAACACCAAGCGCATGTTTACCCCACGGCGTCTTCGGGTGGGTCAGACCAATCGGGTTACGAGCTTCACCACCACCGTGCGGGTGATCCACAGGGTTCATCACCTTTCCACGAACGGTTGGGCGCACACCCATCCTGCGCATACGACCAGCTGTTCCGATGCGCTGGTTCCCATGGTCGATGTTAGAAACACGACCAATCGTGGCTCGGCACGTTCCCTGGAACAGACGAATTTCACCGGAAGGAAGACGAACCTGAACGTTCTTATCCTCTTTCGAAAGAATCACGGCAGCAGAACCAGCAGATTTCACCACTTGCACTCCCTTTCCTGGCTGAAACTCAAGGGCGCAAATTTCCATACCTTCAGGAATGAACTGCATCGGAATACGGTTTCCCCGAGCTGGGTCCACACGGTCATGGGTCGAAACAAATGTGTCTCCTGGCTGCATACCATCCAATGCCATCACGTAGGACTGTTCCAACCCTTCCGCCTGTACCAGAGCAATCCAACAGGTACGATTTGGGTCGTATTCAAGACGAATCACTTTGAATGGAACCACCTGAGGTTCCATTCTGAAATCGACAAAACGATAGACACGCTTTGCTCCAGCTCCCTTATGACGAACCGTTACTTGGCCCTTACTGCGACCAACATGTCGCTTACGTCCCTTCGTCAGCTGCTTGCTGCGTCCTTCCTTCGAAAGATGCGACGTGTCGACGTTCGTCATGTAACGACGTCCCGGCGTGGTTGGTTTGTAGGTCTTGAGTGGCATACCAGGGCGCTAGACTGCATCGTGAACAGCAATCGACTGACCTTCCGGCAATGTCACAATCGCCTTCTTCCAATCGGAACGCTGTCCAATCCCGAAGTTGGTACGACGGACCTTTCCGAGGTAGTTGATCGTGCGAACTTTCAAAGGATGAATGCCATAGGCTTCGAACACGGCCTGAGCAATCTGCGTGCGGTTCGCCTGTGGCGCGACTTCGAACAAGACCTTGTTCTGAGCAGACAACAATGTTCCTTTTTCCGTGATCAAGGCACGTCGCAACACTTTGTGTGCGAGCGCTTGCTCAGCGGCAACTGGCTTCGAAGAATGCACGGCCTTTTTCTTCGGCTCTTCAACCTTCTTCGCCGTCGTTTTTTTGGAGGGGAGGATCGCCATAAAAATCTAAGCGCCAGATACTATTTGCTTTTTCGGACGACGTTCTGTCCGTGGCTTCTTCGGAGAAGCCACTTTCACAGGCGTCTTCTTCACAGCAGGCTTTGTCCCAACAGTGGTCTTCTTAGACGTTTCGCGCGCGGTCATGAATGCGTCGAGCGCATCCGTGCTGAGCACACACGATGTATGGAAAAGAACCACGGTTGGAGACAAAAGAGAGAGGTGTGCCGTCGAAACAGCTGGGTTGTTCCGGCTTGCGCGGAGTAGCATTTCATCACGGTCGCGGGAAACCAAGAGCGTTTTCCCAGAGAGGGGAAGTTTTGCCAAGCCTTTCGCTAGCAATGCCGTCTTTGGAGCAGAGAGTTCAAACGATTCAACCAAGAAGAATTTTCCTTCGTGGACACGGTCAGAGAGCGCCATCAGAAGAGCCAAACGACGTTCCTTGCGGTTCACTTTCCCACCGAAAGTCCGGTCACTACGTGGGCCGAAAACGGCACCACCACCCTTCCATTGTGGAGAACGAATGGATCCCTGACGCGCACGTCCCGTTCCTTTTTGAGCCCACGGCTTACGTCCACCACCCGTCACTTCCCCACGACGCTTCGTGTGTGCAATCGCGTAGCGTTTGTTGTTTGCTGCCACGGTCACCGCACGATGCAAGAGAGACGCATTCGGCTTCAAGCCAAAGAGTGCTTCTGGCAAGTCACGTGTGCCAACTTGCTTACCTTCCAGGGAGTAGACAGGAACAGAAATCATAAGAGCTAGGCGACGGACTGAATAATGACGAGCGTTCCAGGAGCACCCGGAATAGAACCCCGGATCCCGATCAGATTCGCTTTTTCGTCAATGGCCACAATATCCAGTGTATGAATCGTCTTCAGATTGCCACCCATACGACCAGACATACGAATCCCCTTCAACACATGCTGTGGCCATCCAGAACCAATCGAACCAGGGGCGCGCAAGTCGTGCTTGTGTCCGTGTGTCTTTGGAGAACCATGGAACCCATGGCGCTTCACCACACCCGCGTATCCACGACCTTTCACCGTTCCCGTTACTTTCACTTTATCGCCAATCACAAAGGTCGAAACAGTGACGTTTTGGCCCACTTCTACATCGGCTGTTTCTTCAAAACGAATTTCACGTAACACGCGCGGAGCTGTTCGGCCCATCTTCTTGCGCTCACCATAGGTCAACAGAGCCGCAACGTAACCGTCCTTTTCTTGTGTCTTGACGCGGGAAACCGTACAAGGACCCGCTTCAATAAGGGTCACAGGGACTGCTTCGCCAGCCTCATTGTAGAGGCGGGTCATGCGCAATTTTCGTCCAAGAATGGCTTTCATCCGGGTGGAAAAGTCGAATCTACGTGAACAGCTGATGATGTCCTTGCAACAGGGCCGGAAGGGTTCCGGAACCGTTTCAAGCACACAACAGCATCGGCCGCACGGAGGCTTTCGCCTCGCAGGGCCGGATCGCAGATGTATGAGGAGGATAAGGAAGAGACCGCAATGCGTCAACCCCTCGGTGCCGCACGCGGGAGGGCGCGTACGGCACCGAGGGGTTGATCCGTCACATCTTGATCTCGATATCAACGCCCGAGGGCAAATTCAAGCTCGAGAGCGTCTCAATCGTCTTTGGAGTCGGTTCAAGGATGTCAATGAGACGCTTGTGGATGCGCATCTCATACTGTTCCCGTGAGTCTTTATGGACGAACGGGGAACGAATCACGGTTTCTCGATGTCGTTCTGTTGGCAGCGGAACAGGGCCAGCCACTTTCGCGCCTGAGCGCAAAGCCGCCTGGACAATCTGATCAGCCGACTGATCGATCACTTTGTGGTCGTAAGCCTTAATACGAATCCGGATGCGAGCAGCAGGAGCTGCACCACCCTTGCGAGCGACAAGTTTCTTACTCCCAGCTTTTGGAGCTGGAGCAACAGGAGCTTTCTTACCTTTCGCTGTAGGAGCCATGCCAGGGTACAAGAGATAGAACGGAACGAATCCGTTTACTTAATGATCTTTGTCACGACACCGGCACCAACCGTATGTCCACCTTCGCGGATGGCGAAGCGCATACCTTCTTCCATGGCGACGGGCACCATCAACTTCACTGTGAACGTGGTTGTGTCACCAGGCATGACCATTTCTGTCCCAGCTGCCAATTCGATTTCTCCTGTCACGTCTGTCGTACGAACGTAGAACTGAGGTTTGTAGCCTTTGGAGAACGCTGTGTGGCGACCACCTTCTTCCTTCGTCAAGATGTAAACCTCAGCTGTGAATTCTGTGTGAGGCGTAATCGTTCCTGGTTTGGCCAAGACCTGACCACGCATGACGTCCTCCTTCTTTGTTCCGCGGAGGAGAACACCGGCGTTGTCACCAGCTTCACCACGATCCAAGGTCTTGTTGAACATTTCGATACCCGTCACAACCGTCTTCACCGTTGGGTGAATGCCGATGATTTCGACTTCTTCATTGATATTCACAACACCACGCTCGATACGACCTGTGACCACTGTGCCACGACCTTCAATCGAGAAGATGTCTTCGATCGGCATCAAGAATGGCTTGTCTGTCTCACGTTTTGGGTCAGGAATAAAAGTGTCGAGAGCCTCAACGAGCGCAAGGACAGGCTTTCCTGCCTCACCGGTTGGGTCCTCAAGAGCTTTCAACGCAGAGCCACGAATGACCGGCGTGTTGGCACCATCGAATTCGTACTTGGTCAGCAATTCGCGGATTTCCTCTTCAACGAGGTCAATCAGTTCCGCATCGTCAACCATGTCTACCTTATTCAGGAAGACAACGATCTTGGGCACACCAACCTGACGTGCAAGCAAGATGTGCTCACGTGTCTGTGGCATAGGGCCATCTGTTGCCGCAACCACCAAGATGGCACCGTCCATCTGGGCAGCACCCGTGATCATGTTCTTGATGTAGTCAGCGTGTCCTGGACAGTCAACGTGGGCGTAGTGACGCTTGTCAGACTCGTATTCACAATGAGATGTCGCGATCGTAATCCCACGTTCCTTTTCTTCAGGGGCGTTGTCGATTTCATCAACCGACTTCTTTGTCGCTTTCTGACCAGCTCCAGCAAGAACCGACAACAAAGCTGCTGTAAGAGTCGTCTTGCCGTGGTCCACGTGACCGATCGTACCGATGTTCACGTGTGGCTTGGTGCGTTCAAACTTTTCGGCCATAGGAATAGATCAAAACAAACGAAGAAAATGTTTGCACAAACGTCTTAGCTACTATAGCAATCTTTTTGAAGCACGCAAGGCCCCCCATCTCGGGGGTATTCCTCTATTCCTTTTCCGACTGGATTTTCACGCTGGCAACAAGAGACTCAATCGCTTCACGCATCGCACCTGCTTGACCCTGCTCAGTACCTGCATAGAAGAGAAGAACAGAAGGAGAAGTGCCTGCAGGCAAGGCCACAACACCGACAATATCAACACCACTCTCCGCATCAAAGACACTTGGAGCTTGTGCTGTGTACGCAGTCTCGCCCGTCAGAGTTTTAATCGCTTTCACTTGTTTCATGGTGTAACCAGAAACATCCTCTTTTGCCCACCAAACAGGAAGGAAGAGTTCGTCCTGAGCTTTTCGATATTCAAATCCAATCAAATCAAGCGGCGTCCCACCCCGTGCGATCTTTGAGTAAAAATTCGCGGACATGCTGCCAATCACCATGGGACAATTCTGCGCAGCAATTTCTCCAACAGACATCAGAACCGCATTGTAGGATGTTCCACGCACGATATTTTCATCAGAAGCAGATGTGAACAGTGCTTCCTGCGGAACAGCAGCACACGCTTTGGGAGGAACGAATGAAAACGGAAGAAGTTTACTTTGAAAACGTGCATGCGCAGGAGTGGTCGTCGTCTTTTGAGGAGGAGAAACAACGGTATCCGCGTCTGTTGTTGTGTCTGTAACAGCAGGTTCCGAGTCTTGTGATGAAATATCCTCGGAAGGCAATGCAGACAGATCAACAGCAGCCAAATCCGCAGCCGTCAGAGACTGAGCCGGACCACGGAACAACAAGAACAAAACGAGCGCGACAAGGAGTCCAATAATGGTGCAGGAGGACAGGACGATCCAGAAAAGAAGGGTGTTTTTTTTCTTAGACGGAGCAATGGGAGGAGTGACGGAAGCTGGACTCTGAGATGGAGAGAAGGCAGATGGAGTCATAGGCTGTTATTTCTTATCTTGCTGTTCTTTTACACTGCGGAGTGTATCGCACCTTCTGCTGCTTGACACGAACAACACGGAAGATAGACTCGCCTGCATCTGTGATGGATCATTCGCGGCCGACACGTGCCGGCCCTGTACATTCTCATGGGAGGAGACATGCCGTTCGTTCATATTCCGGGAAAAGGTCTGATCAACGTCAGAAGTGCACTAGACCAGACAGTGTACGCGATGGCGCGTGCAGAGCGCATCGCCATGCGCCGTGCAGCTACGGCTGTGACAAGGCCGACCGAGCCGGCGATGGCACCTGAAGCGATCGGTCAGCACCCGGACTTCAGTCGCGCCGACATGGAAGGCATCGGGTCAACCGCGCACAGGAACAATCCGCCGATCCTCTGAGGATCGGCGCCCCACGCATCCGTTTCGTTGCCCAGCTCAAGCTGGGCCTTTTTTTACCCGCGGCGAGAGATCCCTGATCGCTTCGCGATGATTTCTTCTGCAACGTTACGAGGAACTTCCTGGTAGTTTGCGAATTCCATGGCGTAGTTTGCACGACCCTGAGAAAGCGAGCGCAACTGTGTGGCGTACCCAAACATAGCCGCGAGCGGTACTTTGGCTTTTACCAGTTTCACGCCGCTCTGGTCTGACATTTCTTCAATCGTTCCGCGCCGTGCATTGAGGTCCCCAATCACATCACCCATGGATTTCTCCGGAGTGAAGACTTCAACCTTCATCAGAGGTTCAAGCAGAACCGGGTTCGCTTTCCGGACACCTTCTTTAAGCGCCATCGAACCAGCAATCTTGAACGCCGCTTCAGAGGAGTCGACATCGTGGAAGGATCCGTCGAAGAGGGTCACCTTCACGTCGAGCACGGGGAAACCAGCAATCACACCACCTGCGAGCGCTTCTTGAACACCTTTGTCGACAGGGCTGATGTATTCCTGTGGAATAGAACCGCCTTTAATTTCGTTCGCAAATTCATAGCCCTTACCCGCTTCCAACGGCTCAAGCTTGAGCCAGACGTGGCCATACTGACCACGACCACCGGTCTGCTTGATGAACTTCCCTTCGGCCTCCACCGTGCCACGAATCGTTTCTTTGTACGCCACTTGAGGCGCACCAACGTTGGCTTCAACGCCGTACTCGCGCTTCATGCGGTCGACAATAATTTCGAGATGAAGTTCCCCCATGCCAGAAATGACGGTCTGCATCGTTTCGTGATCTGTACGAACACGGAAGGTCGGATCTTCTTCGACCATCGCCTTCAAAGCATTTCCTAATTTTTCTTGATCTGCTTTTGTCTTGGGTTCAATGGCGACAGAAATGACCGGCTCTGGAAAGGTGATCTGCTCAAGAATGATGGGTTTGTCGATATCACAAAGCGTGTCACCGGTAGTGGTGCTCTTCAGACCAACCACCGCGGCAATGTTCCCCGCGTGCACTTCGTCACATTCTTCGCGTTTGTTCGCATGCATCAAGAGCACGCGGCCCACGCGTTCTTTTTCACGCTTCGTGGAGTTCATCAAATACGAACCAGATTTCAACACGCCAGAGTAGACACGCACGAAAATCAATTTCCCAACGAAGGGATCAGAAGCGACCTTAAAAGCCAAGCCGGAAAACGGTTCGCTATCTTCTGGTTTGCGTTCAAGCTCTTCGCCTGATTTTGGATCCGTTCCTTTCACCGCACCCACGTCTTGTGGGCTCGGCAAGTAGGCAATGACTTGGTCAAGGAGAAGTTTGATGACCGCCTTGCGACCATCTCCTCCAGTGACAGGGTGCAATTTCCCAGAAAGGACACCACGACGCAGCGCTGCGCGTAATTCCTCTACGGATAATTCAGTTCCTTCGAGATATTTCTCCGCGATCTCGTCATCACCGTTGGCGATGTGATCGATCATCTCAACTCGTGTTTTTTCCACTACATCCGTAAAGTCTGCAGGCACATCTTGAGGCGCAGACAGCTCACGTCCGTCAGATCCTTCGTAAGTGTAGAGCTGACGCGTGATCAGATCGATGACGCCTTTGTTTTCTTCGCCTTCGCCGTAGGGGTACCAAATAAGGAACGCATTCGGATCGAGACGTTCGTGAATCGATTTCAACGTGTTGACCAGCGATCCACCCACTAAGTTGATTTTATTAGCGAAGCAGACCCGCGGCACGTTGTATTTGTTCGCTTGCCGCCAAACGGTTTCGGATTGCGGCTCAACACCCATTTTTCCATCAAAGACAACGACTGCGCCGTCCAACACGCGCAAGGAACGCTCCACTTCTACGGTGAAGTCCACGTGGCCCGGTGTGTCGATGATGTTGATCCGGTAGTCCCCGAGCGACGGATCATACATCGGCTTCCAGAAACAGGTGGTTGCAGCGGAGGTAATCGTAATACCACGTTCACGTTCCTGCTCCATCCAGTCCATGACCGTGTCGCCTTCGTGCACTTCACCAATTTTATGCGAGACACCAGTGAAGAACAGAATGCGTTCGGTCACCGTCGTCTTACCCGCATCGATGTGGGCGATAATACCGATATTGCGGGTCTTTTCGAGGGTGGAGTCAGCAGGCATAACGATTTCGGTTGGTAACGCATGACGACGCGCCGATCTGAAAAAGGCGCGCCCACAGAGATGTGCGCGGGGAGCATACGGAAGGTCAGGGAAGGCGTCAACGACGCCACGACCGACGTTGTTTTTTTATTCCGAGCTCTAAGCGATCCAAACCGTTTTCATGTTGCAAAATGCACGCATGCCTTCTTTGGAAAGTTCACGGCCATAGCCGGAACATTTGATCCCACCAAACGGCAACCGCGGGTCAGATTTGACCATGCCATTCACAAAAACACACCCAACTTCAAGACCTTCAGCAAGACGTTGAATACGTTCTTTCTGTTGCGTGAAGACAACAGAACCCAATCCAAACGGCGTCGCATTCGCTAAGGCGATCGCTTCGGCTTCGTCTTGAAACGGAAGAACGGCAGCAACAGGGCCAAACGTTTCATCACACGCAACAGGAGCATCTGTTGGCACATCTGCCAAAATGGTAGGCGCAAAAAAGGAAGGACCTAAATGCGGTAACCGTGTCCCTCCTAAAACAAGACGGGCCCCTTGAGCTAAAGATGCATGAACCTGCTGTTCCAGTTCGTGACAAGCCCGCTCAGAAGCAACCGGACCCATGGCGGTTTCTGGATCAGCTGGATCGCCAACCTTCAGCATTAATGTTTCTTTCACGAACGCTGCCAGAAACGGTTCGTAAACAGCCTGCTCGACCAAAAATCGCTTAGCCGCAATACAACTTTGACCCGCGTTCTGAAATCGAGCCTTCACCGCCGTCTGAGCCGCCAACGCTAAATCGGCATCCGCAAACACCAGAAACGGATCACTCCCTCCAAGTTCTAAGACGGTTCTCTTGATCTCACTGCCTGCGGTAGCAGCTACGGATTTCCCCGCAGGTTCACTTCCCGTCAGCGTCACTGCGACAACGCGCGGATCACGAATCACGCCTTCCACACGCGCAGAACTCAAAAACAGATTTTGGAACGCGCCATTCGGGAACCCAGCATCTAATACAATCTGCTCAAGTGCCTTTGCACACTGCGGCACGTTGGACGCATGTTTCAACAACCCAACATTCCCCGCCGCAAGCGCTGGTGCGAGAAATCGGACCGCCTGCCAGTACGGAAAGTTCCATGGCATAACCGCCAACACCACACCGAGAGGATCAAAACGAATATAACTACGCGAAGCATCAGAAGCGATTTCTTCCGGAGCAAGATAGGTAGCCGCTTGCTCAGCATAGTGCTCACAAGCGGTGGCACACTTCTCCACTTCCGCGATGGCTTGCGTGATCGGCTTACCCATTTCTGCTGTGGCCAGTGCACCTAACTGCGGCGCACGCTCTTTAAACAACACCGCTAAACGCTGGAGCGGCACCAGCCGATCTTCCAACGGAACAGCGCGCCACATAAGAAACGTTTGATGCGCCTGATGCAGCGCATGTTCTAATGCGTCATGGGTGAACTCCTCAAACGAAGCAAGTGTCTCCCCTGTCACTGGATTACAACTCTGGATCGCCATAAGAGAATGCAAAAGGCACTAAACGGGACACGACTTATATTTCAATTCGTTCGTCAACACATGCCGATTGTCTTCGTAATCAATAGGAACATCAATCAGATGTATGCCGCCTTCTTCAAACGCACGTTCAAGGAACAACTTCACATCACCAGCCGTCTGAGCCCGATGCCCGTGTGCTCCAAAACTCTCTGCATACTTCACAAAATCCGGATTCCCAAACGACAACGCATGACCTGGGAACCCCATGGCATCCTGCTTCCAACGAATCATGCCGTACGCACCATCGTTCAAGACAAGAATTGGGAGATCGAGCTTCAAACGAACCGCTGTCTCCAATTCCTGACCGCCCATCAAGAATCCCCCATCGCCACACACCGCCACCACACGACGATCCGGGAAAACCAGCTTTGCAGCCACAGCCGAAGACAACCCAGCACCCATGGTAGCTAACGCGTTGTCCAACAAGAGCGTACTTGGCTGATAGGCCTTGTAGTGTCGCGCAAACCAGAGTTTGTACATGCCGTTGTCGAGCGAAACAATCCCATCGTCTGGGACAGCTGCGCGCACATCCGCAACGAGCCGCTGCGGAGACATGGGAAACCGGTCATCTGTATCGACCCCTGCAAAACGCTCAGCGATTTTCGCTCGGACTTTCAAGAAATAGGCAAAATCCCACTCCTTCGACACCGTGATCTGTTCCGTGATCTGCCAAAGTGCGTTCGCAATATCTCCAATCACTTCGCGCTGCGGGAAATACACGGCATCAAACTGTGCAGGAAAAAAATTCACGTGCAAAACCTTGGGCCCATCCGGACGCATCAAAAACGGCGGTTTCTCCACAACATCATGTCCAACATTGATGATTAAATCCGCTGCATCCACCGCACAATGTACATAATCAGAAGTAGAGAGTGCAGCTGTCCCAAGATACAACGGATCTCGCTCATCCAAGACACCTTTCCCCATTTGCGTCGTCAAAAACGGGATGTGCGTATTATCGATAAACGCACGCAGCATCTTCGCTGTGCGTTTCCGATTCGCTCCAGCACCGACCAACAACAATGGTTTACGTGCTGTTTGAATCATTTCACACGCTAAACGTAGAGCCTTTTCTTCCGCCACAGGCCGCCGAACTTTTTCTGCAAAAAAAGGAATGGCCTCCGTCGATTCTGCGGCGATATCTTCTGGTAATTCCAGATGTGTGGCACCAGGCCGCTCTTCTTCCGCAAGCCGAAACGCATTCCGCACCAAGGCAGGAATCCGATCACCACTCGAAACAGACTCTGTGTGTTTTGTGACAGGTCGCAACACATGACTCGCATCTACAATCTGAAACGCGCCCTGTTTGCTGCGTCGCACAGGTTTCTGACCCGTGATAAACACAGCCGGCATTCCACCCAACTGTGCATACGCCGCAGCAGTCACTAAGTTTGTTGCCCCAGGACCAAGCGTCGACAACGCAACCCCAGCCTTACCGGTCAACCGACCAACCGTGGCAGCCATGAAGCCCGCACCTTGCTCATGACGTGTCGTGATAAACGGAATGCCCACCTCTCGCAACGACTCGAGTAAATCCAAATTCTCTTCGCCGGGCACGCCAAACACCCACGAAACACCTTCGTTCTTCAAGCAGGCCGCAAAGAGATCAGAGGCTTTCACACAGAGAAAAAAAGAAAACGAAGCGGAGACCAAGAAACCCTATCGCTAATACGACAGAACGAAAAGGCGCACGTAGAATCACCAAGCCATAAACACAGCATCGTCTAGAACAATCCTACGGCGTCGGCGTAGCCGTCGAAAAAGAGGGCGACGCAGCCGCCGCACGCTGCTGTGCTAATCCAAGTTGTGTCAAACACACACTTTCCTTTTGTTCGGAAGCAATACGTCCATCACGGGCTTCCGTCACATCTCTCCGCAGACGGCTCAATTCAGTTGCATCACGATCACGCATCGCCTGACACACTCCGAGTGGCGAAGCAGAACTTGAGGCCTCCTGCACAAGTTGTTTTTGCATTTGACGAACACGTATCTGAAGAAAAACACCGTAACCAAGGACAACAAGAAATAACACCAGGAGGATCCAGAATCGTTTTTTCGAATGGACTGGGACCGAAAGAGATGCAGCATCATGAGAAGACATACGTGATCTCAAGGTGAAAGAACAAAAGAAGAAAGGAGAACAGAGCTCGCACCAACAGAAGAAGCAAAACGTTGTATCTCTCCCTCTGGGTCAAGGAGTAAGAGACGTCCACCAATCACATCTCCCGCGGGATTACGGGCAGATTGGTTCATAAGCAATTCACCAGAAGACAGGGTACCTAAAACACGTCCCTGCCGTGTGACAGATGGATCCGGTCGAAAGGTCTCGAGCCGACCCGCACCCGCAACCCAAATACGGTCTTCAACCGATAAAATGATACGCTGCCCATCCGGTGAGAAAGCCAACCCAAACGATGCAGGGTGCTCAGCCGCCTCCGTGATGGGTAACCCAAGATCTACCGTTTCCAGTAAACGAGTCGTCCCAACGTCCGCCAGCTGTGGATCGATCAAGAACAGGAAGGCATGACGGGTCCCCGCCGATGCCTGTTCTGAAGCTGCGGCAGGACCCACCGCTAAAACAGCAAGTCGCGTCCGATCTGTTGTGAAGGCGACTGCATAGGGAACCATCGCCTTTACATCAGAAAGCACATCCGATTGAAAAGAACGTATACCATCTTGCGAAACATCAGCAAGCGTTAACAAACCCGCGTCAGAAACAAACAAGAACCGTCGAGCATCAACCCACAAAAACAGCGGCTGGCCAACAGAAATATCCTTCCAAGAAAATGCATGTGTTTTGAGATTCATGATAGAGATCCGCGTATGCACACGATCAGAAAAGACAAACGAAACAAAAGAACCATCTGGAGAAAACTGCAGCGAAGTCAGCGGAATAGAACCATCGGGAGCATCTCCAGTCCCCGTCGAAAACAAGACAGAGTCTGTTCCAGCATCCAGCTCCCGCATACGTACAACCTTCGCAGTGCTATACAAAAGCTTTGTACGAGTCGGATCGATATCGGCCGCAACAATCGCTTCATTCATCACAGGTAATTGAACACGAACCGTCTCACGAACGATCGCACCACGCAGTTCGTTTCCAACAACTTCAGACCCTCCTGCAACCGAAGACCTGAGATACCTAAACGATGCCGCTTTCAAAAGGGTGGAAGAAGCCGTTGCAGCGGAAAGCGGTTCAAACGAACGCAACATTGACAATAAAACGGACTGAGCATCTTCAAGAGCGGAGAATGCGTACGGAGGTGTTTCTGTCTTTTGACCAGCAGGAATGTAATACCAACGTGGCCCACCACCCGGCGTAGAAGAACCGACATACTTCATCTGCCGAAACAATTGCGTTCCAATCATCACATCCCGTTCTTCTGTAAACGCAGACGACGGTGGTGTGGACTGAACAGGATTTTTCGTCGCTTGCAAAGTCAATGCATCGCGATCAAACACATAAACCTCGACAGGAGCGATATATCCTTCAATAGGGAGACGCGTTAAGATCGCCTGCCGCTCGAGAGTATCAAAGGAGACCGCCTCAGCCGTTGCAGCCGCATCACTCGGCTCCCAATAAGCTGGAATCATCACCTGGAAACCGTAGTGCTCGTTGCGATACGTTTTCCATCCCGCAGCGGGATCAGGCAGTGGAACAGTTTCTGCTAAAGCAACATCAGAACGAATAGACGTACGCGCAGCAGTACTCACATATTCTGATGGATTATCCCAAGCGCGCCATGCGTAAAACAAGAGCACACCGGTCAAGAGCGTAAACAACGCTCCAATGAGCGATCCAGAAAGCGTATCCAAACGCCCAGACAAGAACGTATGTCGGGACAGTTTGGAATCTTCGTTCATCGCACACTTCTAAAAATGCAGGGTGGCAAGAAGTCCCGCAAAAACATCCACATGGGCAAGATCGTCAGAAGAAGCACCAGTGAACGAAAAAACGTAGGTCTTACGATCGCGAGCAAACACAACCAAATCAACATCATTCCCTTGCTCTTTTCCTTGAACACGTTGCGCGGACAATCCAGACAAGACAACAGAAGAAGAAACAGGCATTTGGAGAACAGAGACACGTTGTGCAGCAATCACATCTGGAGCTGTATCCGAAACCTCAATAACAAGAGATGCATCTTGATCGGTACAGAAGTCATTGACCGAAGAGGAGTGTAGGCCAACACGCGCCCCACAGTCAGCGTAATACCAAGAAGGAGGAAGCTTGAAGGAAAGAGGCATACGCGCCGGCTTAAAGTTCTGCCAGGACGTTGTATCTGGTTTCGCAAGAAACGTATCGAAAATCTCTTGAGCGCTTGAAAGGACCGAAGAAGAAGGAATAGAGGAAGGAGAAGACGGCTGAGAAGGTTCAACAGTAGGAACCGTGGCCGCCACAGGAGCAACAGGTTTTGTCGCACGCGCAATATCGACAGAAGCAATGATCGTTCCATACAAATCATACGCAGCTTGCAGATCCGAAGAAGCAGAACCCGCACGTAACTGCGCTAAAAGATCTGCGGGAGAAATCGTTTTCCCACGGAAGAACGCAATAAACTGATACGAGAAACGATCGTTCTCAATAAACGTTGTCACGCGAGCAAGCGTGGGCTGTGGATCACCCTCATCCAGCGTGTAATACCCTTCGTACGCACGAGCACGCGAGGCCGCTGTAAAGACAGAACCTTCTAAAAACACCGGCTTCGCACCATCCCCAACCAGAAAATCGCCATAAATCGGAATCACAGCCTTCACGGTCGACAAAGATGCCGAAGGAACATCGACAGCGTCCAAAAGCTGACGCGCTTCTTGCCATGATACGAGCGGAATGAATCCAAAAGGTGAGGTGGGATCCGTCAACGTTGAAATCTCAAACACTTTTAAATAAGGAAAACGAACGTCGGTTCCTTCAGCAATCTCGCCATCCACAATCACCGGCGCAGAAAGTTTCGTTCCTGCAGGATAGTGAAAAGAAAGTCCTGTCTCTGTCTGTTCATAGACCGCATCAGTATTCGTTTTTACTGTCATGGACTTTGCAATGGGTGCAGGTATTGTCGGTGGGTAGCCATTCTTCACTTCTTCCCCATCTGTATATCCATCATCATCGGTATCAGCATTGAGAGGGTCGGTCCCTTGCTCATTTTCTTGTTCTTCCGTCAGACCATCTCCATCGCGATCTGCATCAGGCTGCTGGAAGGTGCGCGAAAACTCATTCAAACCAGAAGAATAATCATCTAACGTGACTTCAGGTTTTTTTGAAGATACCGCCAAGTCGTCGCTTTGCGGAAAGAGAGAACCATATGAAGAAAGCGGTTTGGTGCGCTGAAGCATGTAATAACCAGCACCGCCCAATCCGATCATAAAAAGAACACCGAATACAATAAAACCGACACGCCATGACACACCATGACGCTGTCCAGCAAGAGAACCGGGACCACGACGATCACGCGAACGCGTCGCCTTTGTGTAGGCTCGCTCAACGTGTGCAAGCTGATCAGGCGAGATTAAGATGCCACCCTTGGCTTGCACAAAGACATCTTCCGTTTGCGGAAGGAGTGCATGGGATACAGAGACAGAGGCAGGAGACGAACGAGGCATGTGTTGATTTCTGGATGCGTGATGCGTACAGAAAAGATAGCACAAAACAGATTCGGACTCTACGCAAAACGAACGACGCGCCAGAGCGCGTCGTTCACACCAAGATCAAATGGAATCAGCGAGCGAAGTGAGCAAACGCTCGGTTGGCTTCTGCCATCTTCTGAACGTCTTCACGCTTCTTCATGGCAGCACCTTCCCCACGGGATGCTTCCACCAATTCACGCGCTAAACGCTCTGCCATGGGGGCACCTTTTTTGCTGCGAGCAGCATCCAAGATCCAACGGAAGGCTAGCATCGTACGGCGGTGACCTTTCACTTCAAACGGAACCTGGTAGTTGGCTCCACCCACACGACGACCTTTCACTTCAAGCGCTGGTGCCACATTCCGCATCGCTTTGTCGAACACTTCGAGCGGTTCCGACTTCGTTTTTTCAGCAACCATATCCATGGCACCGTAGACGACACTGGAGGCAACAGACTTCTTGCCACCTTCCATCAAGTAGTTGATAAGACGTGCAACAGACTCGCTGTGGAAGCGCGGATCAGCAACGGTTGGACGACGGATAGCACGAGAGCGACGAGCCATAGGAGATTATTTCTTGCCGGCACCAGAAGACTTCTTCGCTCCGTAACGGGAACGACCCTGTTTGCGACCATCCACGCCGGACGTGTCCAACACACCACGGACAATGTGATAACGCACACCTGGCAAGTCTTTCACACGGCCACCACGGATGGTGACAATAGAGTGTTCCTGCAAGTTGTGACCTTCACCCGGAATATAAGCCGTCACTTCCATGCCGTTCGTCAAACGAACACGAGCAATCTTTCGGAGAGCAGAGTTTGGCTTCTTTGGCGTTGTGGTGGTCACACGGACACACACACCACGCATGAAGGGAGAGCCTTTCCGGAGAACACTCGGCTTCTTGTGCAACGAATCAAACCGGCGCATGAGCGCAGGTGACTTAGACTTAGAGCGAAGCGACCGACGGGGGCGTCGCACGAGTTGGTGGATCGTTGGCATAGTCAGGTCAGAATCTTACGGGAGACACGCAAATGCGTCAAGAAGCCCAGGACAGAAAACAGCCCGTGGTTGAGCAAAAGCTCTACAGCGCCATGAACGCATCAATCACCGAAAGAGCCCCACCATACACCGCATCGAAGAGTCCCGGAAAGAAAACCATGAGTCCAATCAGAATATAGAACCCATACTTCTCCAAAAACATCCGCACATTGTCGAATCGCTCAGGAAGAATGGCAAAAAATGCCTTAGATCCGTCGAGCGGTGGCAACGGGAAGAAGTTGAACACCATCAATCCTGCATTGATCATGATCAAGAGTTCTACCAAGCGTCGAAGACCGTTTGTGTCCGGCAGGCCCGTGAGCGGATAGCCGTATTTCAGGAACAGCACAGCGACTGTCGCCATCAAGAAGTTCGACAAAGGTCCAGCAAGGGAAACCAACGCAGGACCAAAGCGCGGATACTTTAAGTTGTAGGGATTGAATGGAACTGGTTTCCCCCACCCAAAGCCAATTGTCAGCATCAGAATCGTGCCGACAGGATCCAGATGTGAAAACGGGCTCAACGTGAAACGACCCTGCAAACGTGCGGTTGGATCACCTAAATAGGTGGCGGCAGCGGCATGAGAAAATTCGTGGACACTAATCGCCAGGATCATGGAAACAGCCCAAGCAAAGAAAATGAGCGGATCAGAGAACAGGAGGGTAAGAATCATGGCTGGAAGAAAAAGAAGGACAAAGAGATGCTTCTACAGGAAAAGGTAAATGAGAGCCTTGCCAGGAATCGAAAGCTATCGTATCTTGATGCGGCATTGCTGCCAACTTATTCTCTGTCTATGTCCCGCCGCTGCGACACCTGCGCCCGAAAACCCGCCAACATGGTTTCCCGAAGCCATTCCCATATTGCGACCAAACGTCGCCAGCATTTGAATGTGCAGACCCGACGCGTCAGCGGCAAGATCACAAGCATCTGCGTTCGCTGCCTAAAATCAGACGTAAAGAGCAAAATCACCTAGTCAGAAAGAGAAAATCGCATACGATACAAACAACACGCCCAAACGGGCGTGTTGTTTTTCACAAAAAGGAGAGACAGGTGTAGACTGAACACATGTCGCGTGAATCGCGCAAACAAAACCCTATGCAACCAAGAAGCATCTTCTTCGCTCTCATCGCTGTTGGCGGTCTATCACTCCTCGGTGTGGGCTGCTCATCCGGGAATAACGATGAAGATACGTACAATTTTGGAGACGGAAATAGATTTATTTCCTTCCTCGGGACAGATTATAACTCCTGGGAGAGCCTCACAGACCCGTTCGATTTTGGTGACGCGCCAGACGGACGCCCAACAGGCTATCTGGTCGGCGTGATGCAAGGAACGTTTAAGACGACCACAGCCTCAAACGGTGCTCGCACAAAAAAGACATCAGAGGTTTGGCTCGGCGAAAAGGTGAATCGGGAAGGGGAACCAAACATGACAGACAAAGATGAATACGACGATGGTGTTGCCGTTGACCTGCAGCGTTGTCAAACAAGTACGGCAGAAGTGGCAGTCCATGTACGTCATCCCGGAAAGACCACAGGAACTGCCTATCTCAACCTCTATTTCGACTGGGATAAAAACGGTCGTTGGGGAGGAAGAGATCAATGTGCACCTGAATGGGTCGTGCGCAACTTCCCGATTGATCTCTCCAAACAAGAACAAGACATTCAGCTCTATGGCTTACAATTCCGAGCTGGAGGAGAAACGGAAGATCTCTGGTATCGAGCCGTGATCAGCCTGAACGAACAAGCAAAGGCCGAAGACGGAAGTGGAGCGTTTGCATCTGGAGAAGTCGAAGATTACGGGCCGCATCATGCACTCCCACCAGACACACCAACGGACAAAGCATTCGGCGCCATCTGTGAACCTGATCCGCTGGTCATACAACATGGCACAAAAGGAACCTTTACCATCTCTACTGCAAAAGGTTCGATACCCATCACAGACACAGAACTCCCGATCGGTTTCCGAAAGAAAGACAAGAAAAGAACGATCACAAAAACAGGTGCGATGAGTTACGAAGTTGTCTCGCTTGTAAAACATGCCAGTAAACAGGTGGACGTAGAAACAATTCCGATGCGTGTTCGATTCGGAAAAGAAGCCAGCATCATCAAAGATTGCACGGTTTGGATTGTTCATAAGGAGCAAAGCGTGGAGGAACCACCACGAAAACCGGAAAAAGAGAAAGAGCCGACGGTTCAGACAAAGAGTGGAGCGGGAAATGCAAGTACAGACACGAAGGATGGGGAGAAAAAAACAGCTGGCGCAGATGACAAAACCGGCGACAAGAAAGACGAAAGCATTGAACCCCCAGCCGTGGACGCTGGTTCAGGCGCAGCAGAAAAACGAACGCCAGACACAGCAACGGATACCATCAAAAAAGATGCTGGGACGGATAAAACAGGAGTAGCTGACACAGGGACAGATGGTGTCGTTCCTCCACCAAAAGACGACGGGACCAAGAAAGAATCAGACGTGACGGGAGGCGAGAAGATAACAGAAGAACCTGGAACGCCGAAAGAACCAACGGATACAACCGGACCAAAAGATGGAGCGGGAAAAGAGGGTGTAGCTGGCACAGGAGATGACGCCGCGAAAGAGCCAGCGGAAGATACGCAACACGTGATCCTCTGTGAACCTGGGAATGTCCATATGAAACACGGACAAACCGTCAATTTCCTGATTAAAAAAGGAAAAGGTTCACTCGACTTCGACACCGTCCGATTCGCAGACGAAGACCCTTCAGGAGAGCACCCAGAAATCGACGCGTCCCTCAACCAGAGCCGAACATTGCATGCCACGTGGTTCGACAAAGACGCACAAGAAGCAGGATTCTCCTACACCTCGAATAAAATACACGGGTCGGGTCATCTCGAAACGGACGCAGTGAATTTCATCGCTACCTATCCAGACGGCAGTGAAGCCCTTGGTGGATGTACGATTTGGATCGAACACGCAGGTACCACCAGTCCACCACCCGATCTCCCAGACGGAGAAGATCGTGATGTGGTTCGCACAGGCGGAAACGCAGAAGGAACAGATAAAGAAGAGGAGAAACCGTACGGACTTGTTTGTTCACCTCTCGTTGTCATGATCGAACATGGCAAAGAAGCAACGGTTTCGTTTGTGTCGAAGACAGGAGCCACAGAGAAACCGACATCGATCGATCTTGTCCCCTTCTACAAGCAGTATCTCAAAGGACAAGTCGAACGATATGACTCAGATCCAAGTGTCATCGTTGAAGAAAATGGCAAGGGAACATACACGGTGAAATCACAAACGGTCCATGATCTCGGTTCCGATTCGTACGAAGTGTTCCACCTAGGAGCTCGCGCTTCCTACGCAGATCCAACACACGAAGCAGAAGCGGATTGTGTCATCTATATTTTGCATGGAGACGGTGAGCCTGCGCAGAAAACAAAAGATGGAGAAAATACACGTCGTCTTGGAGAAACACTCATCGGTGCGTTGCAAGATCTCTTTGGATGGGATGAAGAAGATGAACCAACCGCCACCGTTTGTTTGCCAGAGATAGCGATCATCCGGCATGGAGAATCGGTGATCTTTACGATTGTTAGAACAGATAATTTTGAAAAAGATCCAAATCGAATCGAACTTGGCCCTTCATATCGAAAGTATTTACCAAACCAAATCGCGAAGCATTTCTCTAAAAAGAATCCACCGGAAGTCATGTTGGAAGAAGTCGCCCCAAATCAAGTACGATTCCGGTCACTGCAAGTCCACGAGAATGAAGACCTCACCCTCTTTTCCTTCCCCGTATGGAGTTACGACACAGACGAACCCGCATTTGAAGACGCTACGGAATGTCGCGTCCTGATTGAACACAACAAAGGCACCCCAACGATTGATCCGAAAGATCTCAGTGAGATTCAGGAGATTGAAATGCTGAAAGACTTTTCAATCTCGCTGCCTCCAAAAAAGACAGAACCGACAGACACGAAAAAAGAGGAGGATCAGAGACAACCTCAAGACACACGTCGAACAACAGAGGCCACAGAACCAACAGAGGGTCCCATCAAAACGTCCTACAAAAAGGAAACCACCACCGCAAACGGAAGGACGACGACGGCTTTAACGATCCGACTCAAGATCACTGACGCAGCCCTTGCGAAAAGCGTCCGAGGCGTCGAAATCCGTATGCCTCAGCAAGAACCTGCGCTCCCGACCGCAAACAACTGCAAGAGCAACATCAACGAACGCGGCTACTACAAAGGATGGGAGTGTGATCTCTCAGAACAAGGAAAGGTCGTGCGTTGTGAAGGAACAGAAACACTCCAGACAGACAAAGAAAGTCTGATCTCATTCTATTTCCCCGGAGACGTGACAAATCTGCCGGAACATCTGCAATTCACCTTCCTCAAAAATGACGGAAGTCTGCCACTCCTCTCCTCTGCTACACGCACAGAAAAACCGTAAAACGAAAACATCTCTTCCACCATGGAAGAGATGTTCCGGCTCGAAAGAAATTGCTACGTAAGCGCTTCCCAAACAAGAAACAGAACTAAAACGAGTGCACCAAGAATCGCAACAGAGACAAGGACACGAACTGTCTGTGCCGCTTGACGCACATCTGTGCGTGCAAAAATGGCCCACGTGAGAGTACCCACACCTAACCAGACAAGAACCGCCAAGACACTTTTCCCAACCCAATGGTGAAAAAACGTCTGCGTCAGCAGGTCTTTCACAGGCTGGGACAACTCTGCAAGCACCGTCAACGTAAGGACTGTGACAATCGCCGCCATGGTTCCGTACGAACTCGCACGGAGCATGCGAGCGGATGCATCAGGAGAAGAAGCCATACAAGACATTAACGAGAAAGCTCGTACGCAGCAGAGATCGCCAGACCGGCGAACAGCATCAACAGACCGAAGACGGTACAGAGAAGGGCGAGCGTCTTAGCAGGAACAAGGAGCTCATGCGCTCCACGCCGCACAGAACGAACCGTGAGAAACAAGGTCAGCGCAAGGAATGGAAGAAACAAAAAGAGATGTTCTTTTGTTTCCATCACAATCGTATGAGCCAGAATGTAGCGTCCAGCTTTAATAACCGGCTTCACCGCTGAACCATACGTCTGCAAGTAGTACCAACCTCCAAGAACCCAGGCAGAGATGTACGCCGCGACACTTAATAACGCAGAAGCCGTAGCTCGGACTACACCCGCTTTTCCTTTCGCCAAAAAAATCGCTGTTGCTGCAGACGCCGCAACACCGACCAGGCCTCCGAAAACATGCAGGATGAGGAAAAGTGAAGAGAGAGACATAAAGGCGAATCAGCGAGAAGAAGCTGTTCCGAGTAAGCGCGGACTGAGCACAAGATGTGACCCGATCAACGCGACGACCAGAAAGACCGCGTACGCCGCAGGAAACTGCCAACCTTCCAACGGAATCGAGCGCCACGCACCAATAATCAAAGCGGTATACCACGAAGCCATCGAAATGGCCCCACACGTCAATACCAAGCCCTGACGTTTTTGTTTCCGAATGAACGGACCAAACGGCTTGCCAACGCTTGCATCGATCACCGGCTGAACCCACACACTCAAAACAAGTCCATTCAGGAATAAGACAGCAACCGCAAGCATCTTCGTCCAGAAAGCAGGCCCTTGAACGAACGTATAC
>CAYJMK010000001.1:0-2443 GCA_964371425.1 uncultured Candidatus Saccharibacteria bacterium | reverse complement strand
CGTATACTGAGCATCCAGACGAGAAAGAATGAGTAAACTTACTCCTGTCACGACTAGCAAAAATTGCCCAACCCAAACCACAGAGCTAATCGTGGCGAGCAGATCACGTTCAGACGCATCAATCTTTCCATCCTTTTTCAGCGTGCTCAGAAAAAGAATATCGCCAAGCGTGGCAGCACCAGCACCTATGACAATCCCGATAATATGGAGAACAAGGAGGATCGCAGGCCACGTCATAACGATCGAGAAAAGGAAAAAAGATTAGGAACCTGACTGTTCCGCCGTTCGAGAAAGGATGCGCTCCTTTTTCCAGAACGCAGCATCACGCGGATCCCATCGGACATCGCCTTTCACATCTTGAAGGAACATCTCAGCGGCACCTTTCGTCCGAGTCCGTGTCCACCGCACAATCCCATCAGATGCCGTTGTCCCTGTTAGCGTTTCGGTTTTTCCACTCTCTGTGAGTAAAACGGTGACGCGAATGCCAGCACCTGGTTCGGTGACTTCTGTTGTTGTAGAAAAACCTCTGCCTTTCTGAAAATGAATCTGCCATGTTTCCTGCCGACCATCTGAAGAAGTAACAAGGTTACTTTCATCAGCCCAGTACGTGATCTCATCCGGTCCTGGAATATCTTCATCAGAAGCATCATCAGCGGCATCGACATCATCCGGCACTTCGATAACCGTTTCTTTTTCAGATGAAAACTCTGAAGGAGGAACGGTGTTTTCTGAAGAACCCGTACGATCCGTTTCTGGAGAGAAACCAAACTCAAGCGGAATTTCTGGAATCGATAGATCAGAAGAGGAAGGCACAGACGAACGAGTGCCTGAGGGAAGATCTTCTAAAATAGAAGTGGGAGGCAGTGTTGTTGTGTCGTCTTCCGAGGTTGAAGAATTCGCTCCCTCTGTTTTGTCATCCTTACCAGAAAACCAATCGATGATCCGATCAGCTGGATCCTGAAAAACCTTGCAACCAGGCAAGACCAACAAAAGCGAAAAGGTGAGACTACCCAGAAGGAAACGCGAGAGAAGAAAAGGACGATGCATGGATCTAGTATGAGATACGAACAAAGAAAGTATACACGAAAAACCTCTCAAAAATAAAAAGGTCCGCGTAAATGAAGCATACTGAGACCGCGGAATGAGAGCGTGCTGATTAAGGTAGGCAGCTCTTGAAACGAAAAGGTGCAGGCATCAGCCCCGGCCAACGCCTGTTTAGCGTAGAGAATCATAGGCATCTCCGCCGCGTTTGCTGCTGCGATATCGCTTGCCGCATCCCCGATATAGACACTCTCTTGCGGGGTTACACCAAGTTTTTGTGCCGCAAGAAGAAGCGGTGCCGGATGCGGTTTGTGATGGGTCGTGTCTTGGTAGGAAACAACGACGTTGAAGCACGGTTCCAGCTTTGCAAACCAAGGCGATACGTACAGAGGTTCTTTAAGACGACTCGTCACAATGCCGAGGAGATAGGTTTGACTCAGAGTACGGATCACATCCTCAGCACCTTCTGGCATGGGAACGGACGCAGCGCCGTTAGTAAGAGTGCGCTGACGCCCCATCTCCCAAATACGTTCAATCTCTTGTTCGGATGTGGACTGCGTGAGGACTTTGATCGCATCGCGCATGGTCAACGGAAAGATGGGACGAAATGTTTCGGGCGTTGGGGACGGATAACCCGCCTTGGCCATGAGGTCTTGAAAGAATTTCAGGTTCGTCTCAAACGAATCGAGCAGCACACCGTCAATGTCGAAGATGACAGCTTTAATCATGTTGGTTTTCGTCACGTGCTTCAGCTTCTAAGAGCACTTTAAGAACAGTCGGTCTTTGCTTGAAGACGCGACAAGCAAGCAATCTCGAATTCCCTCCAATCAAGTACGGCGGATGCTCATTCCGATACAAAACAATCGGCGCAGGCATCACATCGCCTTCTGCCGTTCCACGTTCAATGCGACCAAAATCTCTTGTCGGCTTTAAATGTTCGCGAACACTTTCCACAGTCCAAGTGCCGTTTGCGGAATCACAATTTTCCATCCGGACCCAATCCTCTTCTGACAGAACTTCAAGTTGCGCTGCCTCATAGGCCGCCACGAGCGCATCCAGTTGAAGCTGTAATTCACGCGCTGTTCGTTCCAGCTCCCCTCTTTCTTCTTTAAGAGCAGGTTTCTCCCATCGAGGAGACCCAGCGGCTCGCTCAGGACTTGGCATACCTGAATCGGGTGGACCGGATGGGAATCTTTCACTCATAGGTAAGAGATAAGAGAAAGGAAGCGCTGTTATTTTTTCTAGTCTGGGTAGAGGGAATTAAACCCAACAATCATATCTTTGTCTGGTCGGGGTAGAGGGAATTGAACCCTCGACCTCACGCCCCCCAGACGTGCGCGCTACCACTGCGCTATACCCCGGAAACCCCGACCTGACAAAGATATGATTGCGACCTCAATCG